>CAMCJO010000130.1 GCA_945875135.1 uncultured Porphyromonas sp. | reverse complement strand
CCCCACTCTCTCAAACGACAAATGGACTATTGACACAGCCCCCTACAAAGGGCTACACGTAAGCTATGCGCCATGAATAGGGGCGCAAACTGTCGGGACAAACAAATCCCAAGGGAGGAATGCACAAATCCCAAGGGCGGGGCGAAACGATCCCTAGGGCGGGATAAAAAAATCCCTAGGGAGGGACGAAAATCTCCCAAGCGGGGTGGAACGAAAACTTCCCAACAGTTTGGAACAGCACTTCCGGGGGAAATGCGGTTCCTGGGGATGGCATCTCCTGACATGAGACTATTGCAAAAGTCAACAGTCTCGACATATAGCAGAGGCGGTGCCACCCCACGCTGGGGAGACACCGCCTCGCTGTATTTGTTCGTGTAGCCTCGCTCGGAGACTAACGCTTCAGGCGACTACTTGTCACTGAAGAGACGTACGGGAAACAATCTTGGAGTCGTTGAGCTTTTTGGTTTATTGCCGAAGACGTTCATAAATGTAGAGCAATCCCTATTTGTCAATAGAGCTGCTGTAACTCTCGAGGCTACTTGATCATCTGTAATCTTCTTACCTTGATCTTTGTAATCAACGCTGACAGAAGAGATTATTATGGCTCGCTCTCCAATCCATAATGGTTCATCTCCGTCTTTAAGCCCTAGAGCGTAGAAGCGACGAGTAGCATCATTTTCATTGTTGTTGTTCCAAAACTCCTCTTTAGCAATACCATCTACGCCACCATTCCAGTTGGGACCTAGATAGCGAGTCGTCACCTTATAGTAAGAGGTGACAGCTCCAGTAGTTACGGGTGCCCAGTCACCCACCCACTCATAGCGGTATGCTGTGACAAGCATATTATTATAGCCTTCGTCCATCTTCTTGAGGCGCAGACCATAGGAGACTTTCTTTGCTTTATCTGTACGATAGTCAGAGGTGACGCGAATGATACCACTTTGTCCATTCATCAAGTATGCCCAGCAAGGCATAACAACCCAACAAGAGGCATTGTCTACAGCACTAGCATTTTCCCCGACACTGTAGTAGGAATAACCAGTGGAGGGGTTGTTGAATTGGGGGAAGATACTATTGAGCTCATAACCATAGTCGGGGAGGTGATATCCTTTACCATCGATGGTCACTTGCTTGTGCTCTTTTTGGAAGCCGAGCGCATAGAAGTATCCTACATTGTTGAAGTCAGCATCGTCTGTAGCAAACTTAAATTCCTCGCCTTCTGTATGTGGAGCTAGAGAGTGCTCTGTGACATACTCTAGGGGCATCTTGATACGACCATGCTTTACAGTCAGATTTTTGATGGTAACTCCAGAGTAGTTCTTAGCAACAAGTGGTATCTCCTCAAAGGCAGGCTTAGCTGGCTTGCCATCCTTTACTAGTGGTACAAAGTCTGCCATTGATGGGATGGTGAGCTTGTAACTGTGCGAAATCTTGCCCGTCTTAGGATCCTTAGAGACAGCGATTTCCTTTAGTGTTGCTCCTATGGTATTGGTAAAGTCCTCAGCGAAGGTCAGTGTGCCAGGCTCTATGTAGCCGCCTACGGTGATGGTTACCTCGCTACCCTCCTTGGTAGTCGTGTAGATCTCCTCGGGTGAGTTGACTAGGTAGGGTGTCATATAGGGAGCATTGGAGATCTCGGCTGTGTAGTCTACGTAGAAGGGTTTGAGGATGTCATCCTCTGAGTAGTTGAGTCCCTCGCCTTCGTTCCAATCGGCTACCTTGATAGTGTACTCAAACTCGCCAAACTTTTTGGTTGGATCCTCTGGATCATGCGCTCCACCTACGTCATGTAGAATGATGTTGTAGAGGTGATTACGCTTGATGACAAAGTTCTCCAAGCGTACGGTCTCAGGATTGAGTGGCTTGCCCTTGTAGGTAGCCTCGATGGTAAAGAAGGTCTCGTTGCGTACGTCGGTCTCGTAGCCGTAGATGGTAGCCTTGAGTGTATTACTCTCGAAAAGCGAACCATCGTATACCTTTGTACCCTCGGTAGACTGAATATCCTCCATCTTACCCACCTGTGCGAAAAGGTGCGACTGAACACGGCGCTTGCCGAATGTCACTTTCGTAATCTCCAAACCTTCGATCGTGTTGTAAATATCAAATCGGGCAGCGACACGTACCAGCTTGATAGCTCCTAGATCGGTAGATTTCTTGGACTGGACAGTTACATTCTTACGATCTGAGGTCATCAGGAAGCTTGAGGCTTGATTGTCCTCCCCAGGAGTCTGGGTTGCGACAAGCATCCCTAGATCCTCGGGAGTCGATGGACCAGCCATCAGCTTGGTAGCTAGATCTGCGTCTGGGTTAGCAACGAGGAAGAAGTAAAAGTCGCCACTCTTCTCATTGTCAAACTCAAACTTACCATTAGTTAAATCAGTACACTTGACTGTCTTGTGGTGTAGACCTGATGAGGTTTTATAGACGACAGCGTAGAGGCTCTCTATCTTACGCTCTCGTTCTAGAGCGGGAGTGGGACGTGTTGTGTTTTCGTCACCGACAGCTCGGAGCGAAGACTCGATGGTAAAACGTACGGTGTTGCCTGCGCCCTCGTCCATCTTAAGCCCTGTCTCTCTACTACAAGAGAGGAGGGAGAGCGACAGCACTAGGAGGGCTGCTATATAGTTTATGGTATGTCTCATGGTTACTTCTTATAGTCTGGGTTTGTATAATCCTTATCGTAGACAATTGTTAAGACGCACTTCACGTTGGGAGCGGCATCGCTGGAAATCTCAAACTGAGCAATGCGCTTAGAGCGGTCAGCGTGATCGTTCTTGTTCGCTGTGTTGATCTTAAGCTTCTTTCGACCGTCTAAATCCGTAATTTGTTCATAGGTCATATTTTGGGCATCCTCGTTGATAGGCACTACAGTATAGACTGTATGCTCCTTAAAGCGGTTTAGCAGTTTGAATTTATAGACGTGTATATCTGATGTATAGAGAGTGTGGTTTAGATAGTCGTACTTATCTAGTTCTGTTTCAAAGTGCTCAATAAGTTCCACATCCAAGACTGGCATGTGGTGGTTGAGGATGACTGCATTCCACGGTGTATCCTCGATGGAGAAGACTAGCTTGCTGTCTGGCTCCAAGGGGGAGTTGTCTCCGAGGATTAGTCTGTAAAGGTAATTACGTTTGATATGAACTGGAGTATAGGTCTCACTAGAGCGGGTGAAGGGGATGAGATACTTCACATTCTTGCCATTAGCTAGCTGACCCTCAACGACGATTGTCGTAGCATCATCCTTGCTTGCCTCGTCCTCGGGCTGCTCGCCCTCGTAGAGGTAAAACGCCTTCTTGAGCTCATTACCCTCTGCACCAGAAATACCCGTGAAGGGGTTGGGAAGTGGAGCAAAGCCTGCGCTCATCGTTACCTTCTGCGCACCAGCGGGAGCCTGATAAGTGGGCTCACCAGCCGTATTCTTCGTGGGGAAGGTGGTGGTGCGGTCGTAGGTGTTCTCGACGTAGAGCTTCGTGATGGTTAGGTTAGGCACGTGGTTCGATACATCGACACGAGCTACGGCGCGAGTCAGAACGACTGTGGTTCCCTTGTTGGTACCTGTCAGGGCGATCAGCTCGGTATTGCCCTGCTTAGCTACGCCAGACATAGGAATGGTGTAGTCAGGATCGGTGCCTGTGAGGATGTCCTTTGAGGTCCCGTTCGTAGCAAGAGTCTTGGTCATAAGCTTCTGCTCAAAGTCGGCTCGGCTCATGCCCTCAGTGACGCCAGCTATCTCATCGTTGGCGACAAAGAGGAAGCGACTGGTGGTCCCGACCTGATCCTCGGCAAACTCTTTCGTATAGCTGTACTCAGCATCTCCCGTCTGCTGAAGCTTTGTCATGTCGATCTTGTCAATGCTGAGGAGCTTGGAGCCGTCAGCGTTGAACTGATACATGGTTAGTGACTTGACGGTCCACTCAGGCTGGTCATGGATAGCTGAGCGGTAGGTGACAGGCTCTCCTTGCGGCATCTGCAGCGTGAAGGTGAGCGAGGGCTTGCCCTCTGTGAGGGTTGGCTCATTGGCACCCGTACTCCTATTACAGCCTACGAGCAGTGTGAGCATCGAGGCGAGTAAGAGTAGAGGCACGATTGCAATTGTCTTTTTCATACTCTAGTTTGTTATTGATTTCGTTATATACTAATTGATTGCGTGCAGTTACTGCGTGACTGTGCCACCAGGCACCCAATCTGCGATGGTCCCATTGAAATAGGGGAAGACGGTGACGCTACCATCATCATTGATGCGTAGTAAGATGCGGTAGATCTGCTCGGGTCTCTGATCTGGTATCCAGCCAAAGGAGCGGAAGGCGCGTGTCAAGTCTATCGGCTTGGTGATTGCCTCATCGCCGTGCCACACCTGAATGGTGGGTATGCGGTCGTTGAGATAGCGTAGCGAGATGAAGCTGCCCTCGAGCGTGTGGTTAAAGAGCTTGGGCTGCTCCTCGAGCTGTATGAGCTGTGGCGCATGTAGCGGGAAGTCGTGCGTGACCTGCATCTCAGCGCTGATCGGTAGATGGAGGTTTGACTTCGCTGGGTCGAGGCTGTACTGCTCCGTCAACTTTGTGAGACGTACGCTGTAGCCATCGGCATAGGGTGGTACAGACTCCCAAATGACGTTGTAGTAGAGGTGCGTATGTATGTTGGCGAGATCACAGATGTAGTGGTCATTGGCACCTGGCTGTATGTCGATTGTCTTATAGTTCCAGAAGAGCTGGTCACCCTGCGGCGCGTAGCTGCCATCAGCAAGCTTGCGCCGCGTGAGCGTCATGTCAGACAGCTTGCTCCCTTTAGTTAGAGGATCGAGTAGCGTATGCTCCTCAGTGGTATTACCCACGGTGAGGATTGTGTAGCGACCCACAGGCAGTCCCGAGAGGGATAGCGTTTGGGGCGTAGTGGCACTCTGTGGCACCTCTCTAAGTAGAGTGCCGTGAGCATCATAGAGGAAGTGCCTCATCTGCTGCACTTCGGTAGGATACTCGTCCACATTGTGACGCACGTAGCGATACTCGAGGGTGACCTTGCTACAGCAGATGTCGCGCGGGTCTTGCGGTACACAGCTAGTCAGCAACCCTCCGCAGAGGAGCAACAGACCTAGCACGACACTCTGGTATAGCACCCTGGAGTGTCGCTTAGCTAAGCAGAGGAAAGGGGGCTTCCCTTGCGTTATACTCATTATACTAGTCATACGCTACATTACAGAGCGAAGGCTTCTAGATTTTGACGAGCTACTGCAGCGTCTGTCGTGGTAAGTGCTTGGCGCAGGTATTGCTCCGCCAGCTGCTCATTGCCCGAGAGCATGTAGTAGACTCCTATATTATTGTATGCGGCCGGCTCCGCTTGGAGTGGCTGTAGAATCTGCCATGCCTCCGCGAGCTTACCCGCTAGAAGTAACCGGCGGCTGTAGTTAAGCTGTGCACCGACGTTGGTCGGGTTGCAGGTGGCTGCTATACGGTAGACCTCGTCAGCGTTGCGTCCCTGCTGCTCGTAAGCGGCTGCTATGCGGTTCAGCTCCGAGACAGATAGATCCTTCGGTCTGGTCTTCATAACCTCTATCGACTCCTCTAGGCTAAAGGCGCGCACCTCATACTCTAGGCGTAGCGTAGAGCGACGCAGTGGTGGGTAAACGTTGCGCAGCAGGTCGCCATAAGTGGAGAGCTTAGCCAGCTCCTCCTGACGACGCTCTGGTGTGTAGCTAGCGTCCAGGACCGCTAAGACATCCTTTTGGTCTGCACGATCAGATGAGCGGGCGATCACCTCACGTAGTCCTGTCCAGTCAGCACCCGCACCGATCACCTGGAGATTGCCGAAGAGCGTCTCGCCATACTGCTCTATGAGGTACTGCTTGATGCTCTGAGCACGCCGCTCCGAGAGTCCCTTGTTGTGCAGCTCTGGTCCCTCGGGAGAGGCGTAGCCAGTGATGCTTCCGAGGACAACTTTGTAGCTCGTCGGATCTTTCAGGATAGGAGCCAAAGCATTGGCTAGCGCTGTGAGCTGCTCGTTGTTTTGTCTGTAGTTAGGCAAAACCTCAGAGCGGTCAAAGCGGTAGTTAATCCGCAGCTCGATCTCCTCCTGACGTCTCTTCGTCGGCTCATCCTGAGCTGCTAGGAGCGGGGAGAGATTCTCTTCAGTGATGGTGATGTTGTCAAGTTTAGCCGGTGTCAAAGCGAGTAGCCCTAGCGGGTCAGTATCGCAGCAATCCATACCGTAGTAGCGCATCTCTAGCGCTCCAGCAGCTCCCTTAGGTAGTGCCTGCATGATCTCATAGTTGATCGTGAGTGGCTCGGCGTTGTGCTTACCCGATAGGGTAGCGACACCATAAGGGCGGGTATTCATATACTCCTCGTGACTCTGGAGAGCCACCTCGCGCTCGTAGTAGGGTGCCTGCCACTTACCGTTGAGGATCAAGTGGGGTAGTAGTATCTCTTCAGCCTGTGCCGTCTTGTAGACCGGCTGTATGAGGAGTGCTTTGC
>CAMCJO010000129.1 GCA_945875135.1 uncultured Porphyromonas sp. | reverse complement strand
AAGTAGGTCAGCTCGTAAGCGGGGCAAGCCTCTGACGAGGTGGCTTGCTCTTGGATCGATCCGCGTAGTGAATTGCCTCCCGTAGTAATCGAAGAGGGCGTCGCGTCGCTGCTCGCAGACTGTAGCTCTGCGTGATGATCTAGTGCGTATAGTTCTTCGCTAGCAACACTCGAGGCGGTGCTGTCGGCGATGGTTGGCTTAGGCGCTTTGACCTGCCCACGCTCTAGCTTGTAGGCGAACCAGTAGTCTCTGTCGGCTCCAGCAGCATCACCGAGCAGACGCTTCACCTCCGAGCGCTGATAGTAACCCGAGAGGAACTCAGGTCGACGGCCTAATATATAGTCTAGCGTCTCGATCGCCTCACGATACTGTCCCGTCTGAGTCTGTACCAAAGCTAAGTTAAAGTGTGCCGTCAGATTGGTCGGCTGCAGGCGCACCACCTCTAGCAGATCTTCGCGAGCTCCCTGCAGGTCGCCCACCTCAATACGTAGCAAGGCGCGGTTGTGGCGAGCGACCGCATCGTGAGGCGTTAGGAGGAGTGCCTGATTGTAGTCCTCCATAGCACCGCGGTACTCTTTCAGCTTGTAGCGTGTCAGTCCACGATTGATGTAGTCGCTAGCTTGGCCCGGCTCCTGCTCTATGCTCTTGTCGTGATAGCGTAGCGCCCCCTCGTAGTCTCCCCGCAGGTAAGCGATCGTCGAGAGCATCCGATAAGGCGCAGCACTCAGCGAGTCTATCGCCAAGCCCTCGGCTATCCGTCCCTCCGCCGCGACCGTGTCTTGCCGTCGCAAAGCTATCTCCGCTGCGAGGAAGTAGCCCCGCGCCTCCTTCGGGTGACGTTGCGTCAAGGCGCGTGCTGCCGAGTCGGCACGCTCATACTGCTCGGCTCCATAGAGCGAGCCCGCTAAGTTGAACGAGAGGTAAAAGTCGTCTGGCGTGATCTTGAGCGCTTGCGCATAGTCTGTCGCCGCCTCCGCATAGTGCTGCAGATTGTGCCGTGCCGCCCCCCGTACCATGTAGGCTCTAGAGAGGAAAGGGTTGCGCTCCAGGCAGAGCGTCGCATCTCGCTCGGCACCCGCATAGTCACCCAGCATAAGCTTTGCAAAAGCTCTGTAGTAGTACGGGTCGGCCATCGTGGGCGACACCTCGATCACTTGGTTAAAGTGCTCGATGGCGACCACATAATCCTTGAAGCCGATCGCATTGCGCCCGATCGTCATCACCCGCTCCGTATCTATCTGCGACCAGAGCGTAGTGCTCCACACACAGAGCGTGCAGAGCAGCAGAGAGAGTGATCGTAGTAGCGGGCGCATAAGGACTAATGTATCGGATTACGCATGACGGGATAGCCGACACGTACCCGCCCGTCGGCTATGTGCTGTAGCTTCTTTTTGATCAAGCGCTTACGCATCGCCGAGATGTGATCCACAAAGAGTTTGCCATCTAGGTGATCATACTCATGCTGCACCACCCGAGCGGCATAGCCCGAGAGCTCTAGATGCTGTGGCTCGAACTGCTCATTCATGTAGTCCACCACGATCGATTCTGGTCGTACGACCCGCTCGTTAATGCCAGGCAAGCTTAGGCAACCCTCAGCCTCCGAGCAGGTCTCCTCGCTCAGGGAACGCATGTGCGCATTGATCATGACTAGCTTGAGCTCAGCACACTCAGGGTACTCCTCAGCAATAGGCGTGGCATCGATCACCTGCAGACGTATGTTGCGCCCGATCTGCGGAGCCGCCAGTCCGATGCCGTCGCTCTCATACATCGTCTGCCACATATCTGCGATCAGCTCGGAGAGGTTCGGGTAGTCAGGCGTTATATCCTCGCTCATATTGCGTAGGACGGGATGCCCGTAAAGGTATATAGGTAAGGTCTTAGCCATAACTGTAATCGGTTAATTCTCTGTTTTTAGTGAAGCATACGCAAGCTCTCCAGATAGCTCTGTAAAATGATGGTCGCACTGACACGATCCACCAGCCCTTTGTCCTGTCGGCGTCGCTGCTTGCCGATGCCTGCCTCGCGGATCGTCTGCTGCGCCAAGACAGAGGTAAAGCGCTCGTCCACATACTCTAGAAGTATCTGGGGATAGAGCTGACTCAGCTTCTTAGCCAAAGCTTGTATCGCCTGCCACGTCGCCGAGGGTGTTGCGTCCATCTGTGTCGGCTTGCCGAGGACGATCGTCTCCACCTCCTCACGCCCCAGGTAGTCCGCCAGATAGTTGAGGAGCTGATGCGTAGGCACCGTGTCGAGCGCCCCCGGAGTGATCTGTAGCGGATCGGTCACCGCCAGCCCGGTGCGCTTGGTACCGTAGTCGATAGCGAGGATGCGAGCCATAGGGAGTTAGTTCATTTTCGAGGATTAATTGTTTGTGGAGACAATGTCTGAGAGCATCTGAAACGTGCGTTGGTAAGAGATCTCCTCCTCTGGTAGACGATTCTTCTCTCTAAAGGATTGGGATACGATTAGTCGTCCATTGTTTTTCGTCTTCTTAGTCTCAGACCAGCTTCGATTGTCCTGTTGATGTCCATTTGAGAAGTCTATCTCCTCTATACAGAAGCTCTCTAGACCATCAATGTATAGATGCCTTGGCTTTGCACGTTTATAGGCACTATCCTCATAAGCATCCTTTACACTGTAGCGAACCTTAAGGACGACATAATTCTTTTCCATCTGAGGCTCTTCAAGACAGTAGTTCTTATGCAGTTGGCTAATAGCAGCAATGGCATTGTTTTTTACACCACTCTTTTCCGCCTTTATGTTGACCAAATACCTGACATTATCTTGCTCCGCAAAGCAATCATAGCTCTCGGATGTGGTAGAGCCTATGAAGCGGTCTATTCGGTAACTCTCCTCGGCACAATGAGTGTACATCTCTAACTTAGAGACGATAAACTCTTCCAAGACAAACCCTATTGCCGTAGAAGACTCAATGCAGTTGTTTTTGTTTTGGAGGAGATTGTACTCCTCTAGTCTTAGCACAAGCTCCCGTCCATAAGTCTGAAAGATGGAACTCGCATACTTAATCAGTTCTTTTTGAAAAGCTATCGACCTCGCATAGTAATCATTCATAGCAGCATATCTTCTTTTGATGTGTAGGACTTACGAATAGCTAAGCCAATAGCCTTTGCGAGAAAAGGCGGTACAGCATTGCCGATCTGAACCAGCTGTTTACTCTTTGACCCTTGGAAAATAAACGAGTCTGGGAAGGATTGCAGTCTTGCCATTTCTCTTGCTGTCAAGACCCTTGGCAGACGAGGGTGCAGGTTCACGCCTCCATGATTCTCCTTGATTGTACAGCTAGGCTCATTCCAGGGGCACTTCTTCCATGCATCAGAGTAGCCTTTATAGAGACTCTGACCTTCGGGACAGCGGGCTATTTTTTCTTGCATCTCTTTGGAGTGCTTCGTTGGGACGTGGTTGAAGCCCTTGTCTATTGGGTGGTCTATAAGATCTCCTATAGTTTCCCCCGTAGTAATATAGTGGTTGGGAGTGAGCAGAGGTGCTGGGTGCAAGTTAGAGCACCCGATACGGTTCCCAATGAAGATGACTCGCTCACGCTTCTGTGGCGTATAGTAGTCGGCAGACATCAACGTAGCCACATTCATACGATAGCCAGCCTGCTGAAAGTCTGATAGGATCTTCTTCTCTACGGCTCCCTTGAGCATACTACGCAACCCCTTTACGTTTTCGCAAATAACAAAGTCGGGCTGTAGCGTCTGGACTATTTCGAGCAGCTCTTTGTATAGGGAGTTGCGAGGGTCGTCTACAATACGATGTCCAGCCATACTAAACCCTTGACAGGGGAAGCCACCTGCGATTACATTCAGTCGCCTGCCATTTAGTTCTTTTTCGACCGTTCTGTAGAAGAGTGCTTTGACCTCTTCTCTTGTGATGTCTCCGTAGACGCAAGGATGGCGGAAGTTTCGTCTATATGTTTCGGTAGCCTCTGGGAACCAATCAAGCCCGCAAATGCCGTCTAGTCCAGCCAGTTCTAACCCCTTACTTAACCCTCCAGCACCACAGAATAGGTCTACAAACGTGAGCGTAGAGGGAGATGGGTTATCCCACATATCTGATATGTCCACCCAGTTGATGGACTCACTTCTGCCTATGGGCGACTGAGGAATAGAGTTCAATGGGAATAGCTGTTGAGGCTCAGGAGCCTCTTCTCTACCTATCCGAAGCGCAGTGAGGTACTTATCGAACCCCTTTTGGGGGATTCGGTAGACCCCACCCCTCTTTTCTGCCTCTATTTCGCCACTCGCCACAAGCCTGCGCACAGACTTGATGGAGATAGATAGTTTATCGGCTACTTCGTTGATTGTGTACTCCATTGTCATCGTCGTCTCTTCACAAAGGTACAAGAAAAAGGGGACTATCTCATACCATAGATAGAATACCCAGTCAAGTGCCTCTTCCGTTTCCGAGGATGCGAGCCATAGGCGTGTGGTCTCTTTATGCGTTGTAGTACTTCTCGCGGAGCTCAGCAACCTTCGGATCGGTGATGTAATCGTCGTAGTTGATGATGCGGTCGATGATCCCGTTTGGAGTGAGCTCGATGACACGATTTGCCACCGTGCGGATGAACTCGTGGTCGTGGCTCGAGAAGAGCACATTCCCCTTGAAGGAGATGAGCGTATTGTTGAACGCTTGTATCGACTCCAGGTCCAGGTGGTTCGTCGGCGTATCGAGGATCAGTACATTAGCCCCTGGGGGAAGCATCATACGGCTAATCATACAGCGCATCTTCTCACCTCCCGAGAGGACCGAGGCGCGCTTATTCACCTCCTCACCGCTGAAGAGCATACGCCCCAGGAAGCCCTTGAGGTAGACATCGTTCGTGTCCTTGGCAAACTGCCCGAGCCAGTCGAGGATCGTCATATCGGTGTCGAAGTAAGCGCTGTTGTCCAGTGGCAGATAGGCGGTCGTGATCGTCTGTCCCCACTCGTAGCTACCTTGCTGCGCCTTGCGGTTGCCATTGATGATCTCAAAGAGTGCGGTCATAGCACGCGGGTCGTGGCTGATGAAGACGATCTTGTCGTCTCGCTCCACATTGAAGGTCAACCCCTTGAAGAGTACCTCTCCCTCGTCCGTCACGGCCGAGAGATCGTTGACCTCTAGCACCTTATTACCTGGCTCACGCTCAGGCTGGAAGAGGATGCCTGGGTAGCGGCGTGATGACGGCTCGATCTCGTTGATGTCGAGACGCTCCAGCATCTTCTTGCGGCTGGTCGTCTGCTTGCTCTTTGCCACGTTGGCACTAAAGCGACGGATGAACTCCTCGAGCTCTTTCTTCTTCTCCTCGAGCTTCTTATTCTGCTGCTGTTGCTGTCTGAGGGCCAACTGGCTGGACTCGTACCAGTAGCTGTAGTTACCGGCGAAGAGTCTCACCTTGCCAAAGTCTATATCCACCGTGTGGGTCGACACGGCATCGAGGAAGTGACGATCGTGGCTCACCACGAGGACGGTGCTCTCCGTCTCGGCGAGGTAGTCCTCGAGCCAAGAGACGGTCTCTAGGTCTAGGTCGTTCGTCGGCTCATCGAGGAGTAGGTTGTCCGGCTTGCCAAAGAGACAGCGTGCTAGTAACACACGCACCTTCTGCTTACCGCTAATGTCGCCCATCAGGCGGTAGTGCAGATCCTCCTTGATGCCGAGACCGCTCAAGAGGGCTGCCGCCTCACTCTCAGCGTTCCACCCGTCGAGGTTGGCAAACTGCTCCTCCAGCTCAGCCGCCTTGACACCATCTTCGTCAGAAAAGTCTTCCTTAGCGTAGATAGCGTCCTTCTCCTTCATGATCTGCCAGAGCTTGTCATGCCCCATCAGGACGGTATCGATGACGGTATACTCATCGAAGGCGAAGTGATCCTGACTCAGCACCGAGAGTCGCTCATCGGGTCCGAAGGTGACAGAGCCACGTGTCGGATCTAGCTCACCGCTGATCATACGGAGCATGGTCGACTTGCCGGCGCCGTTGGCACCAATGATGCCGTAGCAGTTGCCCGGTGTAAACTTAAGGTTGACGTCGGCAAAGAGTACGCGCTTGCCAAACTGTATCGTAAGGTCGTTGACTATAATCATCTTTCTATTCTATACTGTCTTCTGTCTTGATCTGATAAGGAGGCGAGCCCATCGCAGTCTCGTCGCCAGCCCTACCCGTAGGCGAGCTGCACATAGAGACGGGCTAATCTGCACAAAGGTACACATTTTTGAGGCGTGACGCCTTATCGTCGCCACCGACTACTCTGCAAATCAAGTAGCGGAGAGCGTTTGAAAACGTATCGTCCCAGGGCTGGCGCATTATAATGAGACTGTCGCAAAAGTCAACCGTCTCTATAATTGCTCTGTCAGAAGCTACACATGAGCGACCAGCGAGGGAATAGATGAACTCATCATAATATATGTGTCAGCCATGGATTGGCTATCGGCTGTTAGCTATCGGAACCATCGGAGCTATCAGAGTGATCGGATCTCTAATCTC
>CAMCJO010000128.1 GCA_945875135.1 uncultured Porphyromonas sp. | reverse complement strand
GCCAAAGGCCAACCTTAGCTTCGCTTCAGATATTTGAGTACCTTTGCATAATTACTGTATGATGCCCTTTGTATAGTCTTTGATTTTGATACGGACTAGGTGGGGGCGCATACTGTTGCTTGACTTCTTTTAGTTGTACCCATAACACAGCCCGCACGTTTCACCGCTAAGATTCACGCTCGCCTATGTCGCATCACACACCTCGTCCACGGCGCCGATCGCTACTCCCCTCCTCTAGGATTATTGCGATCGTCTGTATCGCCCTACCACTCTTCCTGCTGGGATCTATCGCTCTCCTTGAGGTGGGCAAGTGCCACCTAGAGCAGTCGGTACGCGAGGAGATGACCTTCACCGTCTTACTAGACCCAGAGACCACTGAGCAGGATAGCATACAACTGATGCAGCAGGTGAGCCAGGCTCCATACATCAAGGATGTGACCTACATAACGCCCGCCGAAGCTGCACGACAGCTCGAAGAGGAGATAGGCGAAGACCCCGTGGCGGTACTCGGCTTCAACCCCCTACAGCCCTCGCTGGAGGTGCATCTCAAGTCACAGTACGCCGTAGCCGATAGCATGGCGCAGATAGAGAGCGACTTCGCCTCGTGGGGCAACGTGCAGACGATGAGCTACCGTGGAGATATGCTCCAGATGATCGATGAGAATATGCAGCATCTCTCGACAATCCTACTGATCGTCTCGCTGATCCTGCTGATCATCGCTATCATACAGGTCAACAGTATGACCCACATTATGATCTACAGCCGGCGCTTCCTGATCCGCTCTATGACGCTACTGGGGGCTAAGCCGAGCTTGATCCGTAAGCCCTTCACCACCTATAGTATCTTCAATGGTCTGTGGGGTGGCTTGCTGGCGGTCTGTATGCTCCTAGGCACGCTCGGCTATATGACGCAGCGCAATCCGCAGCTCATCGAGAGCTATCTCAGCTACAGCGAAGTGGCGACCATCCTCGGAGGGATCATCTGCCTCGGCATCTTGCTCTCGTGGATCACCGCCTCGATATCGACGAGCAAATATATTCGTATGGATGGCGGACGTATCGTCATGGCTTAGTCATTATCTCATACATCACAACTTATCAATTATGGTATTTGGCAAGAAGAACTATATCCTCCTAGCGATCTCCGTGGGGATCATCATCTTGGGTCTCCTCTTGATGTCGGGCGGAGGTAGTGCAGACAGCACAGAGTTCACGGCAGAGATCTTTAGCACACGTCGTATCGTCGTGGCGCCTATCGTCACGCTGATCGGCTTCCTCCTAATCATCTACGCTATCATGGCTAAGCCCAAGAACCCAGACAAGGGCAAAGAGAAGGATAGCAACACGACACCCCAGAACAAGTAAACCTCTTGTGCCGCAACGCTTAAGATGACGATACTTGAATCCATTATTCTAGCCATCGTGGAGGGGCTGACGGAGTTTCTCCCAGTCAGCTCTACGGGGCACATGATCCTCACGCAGGGTGTACTCGGTATGGAGAGTACCCCTTTCCTACGAGCCTTTACGGTGATGATCCAGTTTGGTGCGATCCTATCGGTCGTGGTGCTGTACTACAAGCGATTCTTCACCTTTCGGGTGGAGGAGGGCGCACGACAGCTACCGCAGCGGTGGCAGTGGGTAGGACGCTTCTCCTTTTATATCAAGCTCCTCGTCGGTCTGATCCCCGCAGCGGTCATCGGACTACTACTGGAGGAACAGATAGACAAGCTCCTGGACAATGTCTACGTAGTCGCCACGATGCTCTTCTTGGGTGGCATCTTTATGCTCTTCATCGATCGCATTTGGCCTGCCACAAAACAGACGGTGGAGCGTCCGTCGTATCGCAATGCTTTCGTCATCGGTTGCTTTCAGACCATCGCTATGATCCCAGGCGTGTCACGCTCTATGGCGACGATCGTAGGTGGACTGCAGCAGCGACTCACGAGACGTGCAGCGACCGAGTTCTCCTTCTTCCTAGCGGTGCCGACGATGCTCGGTGCCACCCTACTCAAGGGGTACAAGCTCCTCTCCGATCCTGTATCTAGTCAGATGCTCCAGGAAAACTGGGTGGCACTACTCGTGGGCAACGTGGTTGCCTTCGTGGTAGCACTGCTGGCGATCAGGTTCTTTATCAACTATGTGACCCGCTACGGCTTCAAGCTCTTCGGCTACTACCGTATCGTGGTCGGTCTACTGGTACTCATCCTACTACTCTGCGGAGTACCTCTAGCGATGCACTAAGATGAATCAGGAAGTCTCCTCCAAGCTCTACACGCCTGCCGACCTACAGGCTCATCGCCCCCTCACGTTGCGTACGGGAGCGATCATACCCTTGGACAAGCCGTTGGGGTGGACCTCCTTTGACGTGGTCAATAAGGTGCGCATTATGGTGCGCAAGGTGACAGGCGTCAAGCGTATCAAGGTGGGACACGCTGGGACGCTCGACCCGCAGGCGACGGGCGTGCTGGTGCTCTGCACGGGGCGCGCCACGAAGCTCATCGAGCAGCTGATGGACCACGACAAGGAGTACCGCGCCACGCTACAGCTCGGAGCCACCACACCCTCCTTCGACAGCGAGCACGAGATCGATGCGACCTATCCCTACGAACATATCACGGAGGAGATGGTGCGGAGTGCCTTGCACCAGTTCACGGGAGAGATCGATCAGCGACCTCCCACCTTCTCGGCAGTCAAGATAGGCGGCATACGCGCCTACGACCTAGCCCGTCAGGGACAGGAGGTAGAGCTAGCACACAAGCGCATCACCATCCACGAGCTGGAGCTAGTGAGCTTCACGCCCCCCACCCTACAGCTACGCATCGTCTGTAGCAGAGGCACCTACATTCGTTCGCTGGCACGCGATCTCGGCACAGCTCTCGACTCGGGAGCTTACCTCACCCAGCTGGTGCGGACACGCTCTGGCGAGGTGTCACAGGCAGACTGCTTTAGCCTCGACCAGCTAGACGAACTACTCGCCCTAACGCCCGACGAGGAGAAACTCTCCTGACCATCCCCCTTACTATACTCACTCGATCCCATTAGAAACAGAATCCAATATGCGACATAAAGCGAAGCTATCACACTTTGATTACAAGCTCCCCGAGGAGCTCATTGCTCAGTACCCGACCACCTTCAGAGATCAGTCTCGTATGATGGTACTGCACCGCACAGACGGCTCTATCGAGCATAAGAACTTTGTGGACATACTCGACTACTTTGGCGAGAAGGACACCTTTGTCTTCAACGATACGAAGGTTTTTCCCGCCAGACTCTATGGTCTGAAGGAGAAAAACCAGGCGAAGATCGAGGTCTTCCTCCTGCGTGAGCTCAACGACTCCCTGCGCCTATGGGATGTACTCGTAGATCCGGCTCGAAAGATCCGCATCGGCAACAAGCTCGAGTTTGGCGAGGAGGGCGGTGCCCCCGTGCTGGTCGCTGAGGTTATCGACAACACCATCTCGCGCGGTCGTATCCTACGCTTCCTCTACGACGGCTCTCACGATGACTTCCTCAAGGATCTGTACAGTCTAGGCGAGGCACCACTGCCCGCGGAGATCAAGCGACCCGCTGAGCCAAGCGACCTAGAGCGTTATCAGAGTGTTTTTGCGAAGCATATCGGTGCCGTCTGCGCTCCTGCGGCGAGCCTGCACTTCAGCGACATTATCCTCCACAAGCTACGCCTGCAGGGGTGCAACCTTGCTTTCCTCACACTGCACCACAACCTCTCTAGCTATCAGGAGATCGAGGTAGAGGCGATCAGCAAGTACAAGGTGGAGAACGAAGAGATGTACATCCCCATCGAGTGCTGCGACATCGTCAACCAAGCGCGCGACGACAATGCGCAGATCGTGGCTGTCGGAGCGACTGTCATGCGAGCCCTCGAGACGGGCGTCAGCACGGACGGTTACCTCAAGGAGTTCAGCGGCTGGACCAATGAGTTCATCTACCCGCCTTACCACATTCACCTGCCGACCGCTATGCTGACCAACTTCAATGCGCCAAAGAGCATCAACCTCATGTGCGCTGCCACCATGGGTGGTGAGAAGAATGTGATGAATGCGATGAATGTAGCGGTCAAGGAGAAGTACCGCTTCGGCTGCTACGGAGATGCGCTCCTCATTATAGACTAAGGCCACTCTCGCTTCCTCTCCTATGCCTACTACTTACATAGCCCTCGGTAGCAATCTCGACGAGCCTCGTCATCAGTTGCTAGAGGCGATCAGGCGAATGCGCCTTCGTGGGCTTCAGATCTACAGTATAGCACCCTTTGTGGAGACGCGCCCCGTGGGCTTCGCTTCGGAGCATCTCTTCCTCAATAGCGTTGTGGCGGTTCACACGACAGCGACGCCCGCAGAGCTTTTGGCACAGCTTCAGGCTATCGAGCGTGAGATGGGGCGACGGCACAAGTCGCACGACGGCATTTACTCCGACCGAGTCATAGACCTAGACATCCTGCTCTACGACCAGCTGATCGTGACCACGCCTGAACTCACCATCCCGCACCCTCGTATGTGTGAGCGAGCCTTCGTCCTGCAGCCACTCAGCTACATAGCACCTGAGCTCACCATCCCCACGACAGGGGCCACCGTGGCTCAGCTACTAGCCGCCCTGCCCGCATGATACATGATCTGAGCGAAACGATCTGCGCGCCGGCCACCGCACTAGGCGGAGGCCTTGCCGTCATACGTATCTCGGGAAGCCTAGCCCCGCAGATCGCCGAAAGGTTGCTTGGCAGAAGGCTCGCACCTCGTGAAGCTACGACCGCTGGGCTACGAATTGACGGGCAACTCATAGACCTCGTCGTGGCCACCTACTTCGCTGCACCACACTCCTACACTGGCGAGGAGGTCGTCGAGCTCTCCTGCCACGCCTCCCCCTACATCGTACGCTCCATACTGGAGTGGATATCTCAGCAAGAGGGGTGCCGCATGGCCGATCCAGGCGAATTTACCCGTCGTGCCTTGGCGCATGGTAAGCTAGACCTAGCCGAGGCGGAGGCTGTCGCTGACCTCATCGCTGCGACCACGGCCACACAGCACAAGATGGCTATGGAGCAGCATACTGGCCGGCTCAGTCATCTGCTCAACGAACTGCGAGCGACGCTCCTACGCTTCGCCGGTCTCCTCGAGCTGGAGCTAGACTTTAGCGAAGAGGATGTCGCCTTTGCCGATCGCTCCACACTAGTTGAGACACTAGCCACCATACAGCACCAGCTCCGACTACTCACGCAAAGCTTCACCACCGGGCAAGAGCTACAGCAGGGCATCCCGACAGCCATCATTGGCGCACCCAATGTGGGCAAGAGCAGTCTCCTCAACGCCCTCCTCCAGCACGAGCGAGCCATCGTCAGCGACATCCCTGGCACCACCCGCGACACCGTCGAGGGGCGACTAACCATTCGCGGTACGCTCTTCCGACTCATCGACACCGCCGGCCTGCGCCAGACGACCGACCTCGTGGAGCAACTGGGCATCGAGCGCAGCTACCAGCAGATCTCCTCGGCACGGCTCATCCTCTGGGTCATCGCCCCGCCCCTACCCACGTGGGACGAGCTAGAGACACAGCTCGGTGAACTCCTTCCGCTCACTGCCCCCGACAGCACCCTCATACTCCTGCTCAACAAGCGGGATCTACTCACCGAGCGTGAGATCACAGACTGGCTCAGCCACTGCTCCGACCAGCTGCAACGCATGAACGGCAAACCGCACACCACCCCTCCGCTAGCCATCTCAGCACGAGCCGCTCAGGGCATCGAAGCCCTCGAAGAGCTTATGGTCACCAGTGCCCAACCCCTCCACAGCGATGAAGAGACCGTGATGCTCTACAACCTGCGCCACTACGAGGCGCTTACCAAGGCAAGTCGCGCCTTAGAGTTGGTCTCCGAGGGACTCCACAACGGCTTGACCAGCGACCTCATCACCCCTTACCTCCGTGAGGCGATCGAAGAGATTGGACTCGTCACAGGCGCCTCCATCACCTCCGACGAGGTGCTCGGCTACATCTTCTCCCACTTCTGCATCGGCAAGTAGTATGGGCCAGGGACGTATCGCTGAGGAGCAGCAGGTCATTCGGCAAATGATCCAACTCTACTGCAGGAAGAAAGAGGGTAATGCGACGCTCTGCGACAGTTGTCGCGAACTACTCGAGTACGCCACACAGCGACTAGACCGTTGTCGCTACGGCGCAGCGAAGCCCACCTGCCGCAAATGCTCCATACACTGCTACCGACCCGATATGCGCGTCCGCATTCAGGCGGTGATGCGCTGGGCCGGTCCACGTATGCTCTTCCACCCCCCCCTCGCCGCCGTCAAGCACCTCCTCCGCGAGCTCTAGGGTCACCCGCTCCTTTACCACCTTTTTTAAGTTGCCTGCAAGGCGTTTGAACGCTTCTTGTAGGGTTTCCAAAAGCTTTCCTCCCTTGGAAAAAATAATTTCCGACCTAAAGGTCAAAGTGGTTGGTAAAACGGAGTTCTTTTTCAGTATAGATGCTGA
>CAMCJO010000127.1 GCA_945875135.1 uncultured Porphyromonas sp. | reverse complement strand
GTGCCACAAAGCATCCCCTCCGACAGCAAGATAATTAGTACCTTTGCAGGAGAGCCGAGCTGACACGAGAGCGAGGCTTCGTCACGTTGTATACTTATCCCTATAATATATGTCGCTACAGTGCGGTATCGTAGGACTACCCAACGTCGGTAAGTCCACTTTGTTTAACTGCTTGTCGAACGCTAAGGCGCAGTCGGCCAACTTCCCCTTCTGCACGATCGAACCCAACGTCGGGGTCATCACCGTGCCGGATGAGCGTCTCAATAAGTTGGTCGAGATGGAGCACCCTAAGCGGACGGTGCCTGCCACGGTAGAGATTGTCGACATAGCAGGACTGGTCAAGGGTGCTAGCCAAGGTGAGGGGCTGGGCAATAAGTTCCTCTCCAACATCCGCGAGACCGATGCGATCATACACTTGCTGCGCTGCTTCGACGATGACAACATCACGCATGTCGATGGTTCCGTAGATCCAGTGCGGGACAAGGAAATCATTGACACGGAGCTACAGCTCAAGGATCTGGAGACGGTGCAGACGCAGCTCAAGAAGTCCGAGCGACAGGCTCAGACGGGTGGCGACAAGCAGGCGAAGATCCGTGTAGCACTCCTCAAGCGTATCGAGGAGGCACTGTTGCAAGGGTTGAATGCTCGCTCGGTGACGCTGGAAAACAAGGACGAGGAGCAGGCACTGCGAGACCTTTTCCTTCTAACGGCTAAGCCCGTTCTCTACGTCTGCAATGTTGACGAGGCGAGTGCCGCCACGGGCAACGCTTATGTGGAGGCCGTTCGCCAGGCTATCGCTCATGAGGACGCGGAGCTACTGGTCGTATCGGCGCATATCGAGAGCGAGATAGCGGAGCTGGAGGAGTATGAGGAGCGTCAGCTCTTCCTTCAGGAGCTAGGGCTGGAGGAGACAGGTGTCAACCGTTTGATCCGTGCTGCCTACAAGTTGCTCAACCTCGAGACCTTCTTTACGGCTGGAGCTGATGAGTGCCGTGCCTGGACTTTTGTCAAGGGGAGCAAGGCTCCTCAATGTGCGGGTATCATACACACGGACTTCGAGCGTGGCTTCATACGTGCTGAGGTGATCAAGTATGAGGACTACGTGCACTACGGCTCCGAAACGGCTGTCAAGGAGGCTGGCCGTATGGCGGTCGAGGGCAAGGACTACGTCGTGCAGGACGGCGACATCATGCACTTCCGCTTCAACGTATAGCACCTCTAGTACAAAGTATTAACACCGAAATAGAATCAACCTATGCCGGACAAAATAATTATCGCAGACTTTGGGTCGCAGACCACACAGCTCATAGGTCGTCGTCTGAGAGACCTCAACACTTACTGCGAGATAGTCCCCTACAACAAGATCCCGACAGACCTGACGGGTGTCCGAGGCATTATCCTCTCGGGAAGCCCTTACTCGGTCTATGCTGAGGAGGCTTTTACCGCAGACATAGCCGCTATCCGTGGGCGACTACCGATCTTGGGTATCTGCTACGGAGCGCAGTTGATGGTGCATCAGAGCGGAGGTGCCGTGGAGAACTCCAATACTCGTGAGTACGGAGCCTCTACGCTACAACTGGTGGACAAGGGCGACCCACTGCTTGCAGGGCTCTCGCCACAGCACACGGTCTGGATGTCGCACGGGGACACGATCACCCGTCTTCCCGAGGGCTTTAAGGTGATTGCCTCGACTCCCTCGGTGCAGTATGCCGCTTATAGGATAGAGGGTGAGGAGACGTGGGGCGTACAGTTTCACCCAGAGATACATCACAGTGAGGAGGGTACGAAGCTCCTCGACAACTTCGTCACGCTCTGTGGCATCAAGGGCGAGTGGTCGTCCGAGTCTTTCATCGAGAGCAGCATCGCCTCGATCCAGGCGCAGGTAGGTGACGAGCAAGTCATCATGGCGCTCAGCGGAGGTGTGGACAGTTCGGTCGCAGCGGTCCTCCTGCATCGTGCTATCGGTGATCAGCTCACCTGTATCTTTGTGGATCATGGGCTGATGCGACAGGGAGAGGCGGAGCAAATCTTGGCAGACTACAAGGCACTCGGGCTGGGCTGTATCAAGGTTGACGCGAGTGCTAAGTTCCTCGGCGACCTAGCAGGCGTTCGTGACCCCGAGGCTAAGCGCAAGGTGATCGGCCGGGACTTCATTGAGGTCTTTGAGGCTGAGGCGAAGAAGCTGCCGCAGGCTCGTTGGCTGGGGCAGGGAACTATTTACCCGGACATCATCGAGTCTATCAACATCACTGGCAAGGTGATCAAGAGCCACCACAATGTGGGCGGACTGCCTGAGCGTATGCACCTGAAGCTGGTGGAGCCGCTGAAGCATCTCTTCAAGGATGAGGTGCGTCGTGTCGGCTTGGCACTCTCTATGCCACGACACATGATCTTTCGCCATCCCTTCCCAGGTCCTGGTCTAGGCATTCGCGTGCTGGGCGAGGTGACTCCTGAGAAGGTGGCTATCCTCCAGCAGGCTGACAAGATATACACCGACATGCTCCGCAAGTACAACCTCTACGATGAGGTGTGGCAGGCGGGAGCTATCCTACTGCCGGTGCAGAGCGTGGGCGTCATGGGTGACGAGCGTACCTATGAGTACACGGTAGCGCTGCGTGCAGTGACGAGTGTCGATGCCATGAGTGCTGACTGGGCTCGGCTACCGTACGATTTCCTCGCAGAGGTCTCTAACGAAATCATAAACAAGGTGCGTGGCGTCAATCGTGTCTGCTACGATGTGTCGTCAAAGCCACCCGCAACGATTGAGTGGGAGTAACGCTTCGCTCAGTCTGTCTCTACTTAATACCTAAATCAATATGTCCACTTATCAAGCTACCGATAGTCGCAAGGTGACCACCCGACGACTACTCGAGATGAAAGAGCGTGGGGAGAAGATCTCCATGCTCACCGCTTACGACTACTCTGCCGCACAGATCATCGATGCTGCCGGTATGGATGTGATCCTCGTAGGCGACTCAGCCAGTAATGTGATGGCGGGTAATGTGACTACGCTACCGATCACGCTCGACCAGATGATATATCACGGCAAGAGCGTGATGAAAGCGGTGCAGCGTGCGCTGGTCGTCGTTGACCTCCCCTTCGGCTCTTATCAGGGCAACTCGAAGATCGCTCTAGAGAGTGCGATCAAAGTGATGAAGATCACCCATGCTGATGCGATCAAGATAGAGGGCGGTAGCGAAATCCGTGAGTCGGTAGAGCGTATCCTCTCGGCTGGTATCCCGATCATGGGGCACCTCGGGCTCACGCCTCAGTCGATCAATAAGTTTGGCTCTTACGCCGTACGTGCCAAGGAGCAGGCGGAGGCTGACAAGCTGCTGGCCGACGCACATCTCCTCGAGGAGCTAGGCTGCTTTGCCCTCGTACTGGAGAAGATCCCGGCGCCGCTAGCTGCCCAGGTCGCCTCTGAGCTGACGATCCCCGTCATCGGCATCGGAGCCGGCGGTGGGGTAGACGGACAAGTCCTCGTCATGCACGACATGCTCGGCATCACGCAAGGCTTTAGTCCGCGCTTCTTGCGTCGCTACGCTGATATTGGCTCCATCATGACCGAGGCGGTGCAACACTACATAGCCGACGTCAAGAGCCAAGACTTCCCCAACGAGGAGGAGTCTTACTAGTCTCCACAGACTACACATAGATATGCGTGTAGCCCCTGCTGTGGGCGGGCACGCGTGGGTTACTCGTTTCTTCTGGAGACTGTTGCATAAAGGCGCATCGCTGTGTTGCTTTCGGGATTCGGCTTCGGTCACATACGGAGGTATGCTCCCTTCAGACCTCACCCTCAGCGCCTTGCGCTTCATCCTTTCTGCAAAGTCTAGACAATCTTGCAAGCAAGATTGTGAGACTGTTGACTTTTGCAACAGGCTCTTCTGACCTCTAACATCTTTTTCGTACCTTTGGAGGGGAGTTGCGAGAGCGACTCCCGTTTTTAGAGCTAGACACTATAATATATAGTATACACAGATGCAACAGATAGAGGGTCCGATCGGGGTTTTTGACTCAGGGTACGGAGGATTGACGATCCTGCGTAAACTGCAGGAGCAACTGCCTCAGTACGACTTCGTGTATCTTGGCGACAATGCGCGCTCGCCTTATGGCTCGCGGTCGATGCGTGTGGTCTACCAGTTTACGAGAGAGGCGGTCGAGCGGCTCTTTGACCTAGGCTGTCCGCTGGTCATCCTCGCCTGCAATACCGCCTCGGCGAAGGCGCTCCGACAGATACAGCAAGAGGATCTGCCCAAGCTCGACGGAGGCTCGATGCATCGTCGTGTGCTGGGGATCATCCGCCCGACGGTCGAGTGCATCGATACGCTCACGGGTACCAAGCATGTGGGGATCCTCGCCACTGAGGGTACCGTCTCTAGTGAGAGCTATGTGGCTGAGATACACAAGCTCTACCCAGACGTGACGGTCGTGCAGGAGGCTTGCCCGCTGTGGGTGCCTATCGTGGAGACGGGCGAGAGCGATAGCCCGGGGACTGACTTCTTCGTGCGTAAGCATCTGGAGCGACTCTTGGCAAAAGACGAGAAGATCGATACGATCATCCTCGGTTGCACCCACTACCCGATACTAATGCCTAAGATACAGCGTCTACTGACTCCCTCGATCAAGGTGGTGGCTCAAGGTGAACTGGTGGCTAAGTCTCTCGAGGAGTACCTCGTACGTCACCCCGAGATGGCGGTTCAGCTCACACGCGGTGGCACGACACGCTACTACACGACGGAGCAGACGGAGCGCTTCTCCCGTACGGCAGCTATATTCTTTGACACACCCATATCGGTAGAGCATCTGTCTCTATCACAATACTAATGAATAACCCATAGCAAACAAATCACTATGAAGAGAATCTATTTTGTAGCACTACTCCTGCTGACCTCTCTACTCTGCGTCAGCTGCGGTACCTGTAAGAACAGCAGCAAGATTAATCTGGCCTCACTCGATGGCAGCTCTTGGGAGCTCACCCACATGGATGGCATCAAGGTCAATGAGGATGCGGTACAAACAGCTAACATCAGCATCAGCGGAGCACGTATCTCTGGACGGGCTGCTTGCAACAGCTATGGCGGTGAGTGCTTTCTCTACACTGACGGTCGTATCAAGGTCGGAGACATGATGGCTACTCGCATGGCATGCTCCAATATGATGTACGAGCGTATCTTCCTAGCAGCTCTACAGGAGGCTAAAGCCTTTCGTATGGATGGAGCGAACACGCTCAAGCTTTACTCTACGCACGACGCTTCGGGTCAGCCTAGCCTAACCTTCAAGCGCAAGTAACTCCCCCTCACGACATAGCACCATAGCGTAGATCCTCTCTCGGGGTCTACACTATGGTCTTGCCTCTAATCTCTAATCTCTAACTTCTAATCTCTAATCCATGCGTACCCGCACTCTCTTTACCACCCTCATACTCCTCTGCTCGCTCACGCTCATTGCCCAGCAGCGGCGAGAGATTACCCTTCCTGAGGTCACCTCAGGCGCATTTGCTGCTCGTGGTGCTGGCAACGGCTTTCGCTCACTACCTGATGGCAAGCACTACACGCTCATCAGCGATGACTACCAGCGTATCGTCAAGTATGAGTACGCTACGGGACGAGCTGTCGATACGCTCTTTGACATTGCGACCGCTCGTGAATGCGATCTCCAGGCGATCTGGGACTACGACATAGCTCCTTCGGGACATCATATCCTGATCTACACCGACCTCAAGCCGATCTACCGACGCTCCTACACGATGCGCGCTACTCACTACGATGTGCGTCGTAACCTTTGTGAGCCACTCACTGAGGGGGAGATCATGATCCCCACCTTCAGTCCTGATGGACGAATGGTCGCTTTCGTCAGAGACAACAATATCTTTATCAAGAAGTTTGACTTCAACTCAGAGGTGCAGGTCACCACAGATGGTAAGCGTAATGAGGTGATCAACGGCTCGACAGACTGGGTATACGAAGAGGAGTTTGGCACGACACGCCTCATGGAGTGGAGCCCTCAGAGCGACTTCCTAGCTTTCGTGCGCAGTGATGAGAGCCATGTGAAGGCGTACTCAATGCCGATCTACGGAGACGGACTCTATCCCACGGACTATGTCTATAAGTATCCGAAGGTGGGCGAGGAAAACTCTACCGTCTTGCTACATCTCTACAACCTTGAGCTCAAGCGCACCGATCGTGTAGAGCTACCGCTAGATGCGGACGGATACATACCTCGCATCGTCTTCACCAGTTGGGGCAGCGATCTAGTAGCCGTCACGCTCAATCGTCTGCAGAACGATCTCAAGGTGTACCGCATCAATCCGAAGAGCCGTACGCCTCGTCTGACCCTGCGTGAGCAAGATCCTCGATATATCAACAATGAGTTTATCAACTCCATGCGCTTCGTCCCCGATGGCATCGTTATGCTTAGCGAGCGAGATGGCTCTACGCAACTCTACAAGTATGGCACGAATGGAGCCCTCCAGCAGCGCCTGACGCAGGGCAATTGGGATATCACAGATTTCTACGGCTG
>CAMCJO010000126.1 GCA_945875135.1 uncultured Porphyromonas sp. | reverse complement strand
AGTTTCTCCCGTATGAAACTTTAGTTTCACCTAGATGAAACTAAAGTTTCAACTTCATGCACTCACAGTTAGTCCAAAGCACAATGTCCAAAACTCTTACGAGTAACCCTTTGTAGGGACGCACGGCTCGTGCGTCTGTCCCCGTTAAAGGTTACGAAGCAATAGGCTACACATCTCAGTTTGACACAACGGACGCACGAGCCGTGCCTACATATCGCTACTCGTGGAAATTGTGTACAAAGAGAGGGGGCGACACCTAGACTCCTTGGTCTAAGTGCCGCCCCCTTTATTAAGGTTAGTTTGCTGACCCTACTGAGCGGGTTCAGTCACCGTGACTAGTACTTGATCTCTTCGTCTTGACCCATCTCGTGACGGGTGATCTTCTTGCGGTCGATGGCACGCCATGCGTAGAAGATGTACGCCAGGACAAACGGGATCAGCAGCGAGACGATGCTCATAGCCTTCAGCGTGTAGGGGCTGGAGCTACTGTTTTGGATCGTCAGCGAACTATTGATATCTGCTATCGAGGGGTAGTAAGCCGTGTTGTTGTACCCGAGGATGAGGAGCAGCCCCAGGACAGCGAGGACGACACCGACACCTTCGAGCCAAATACCCTTGCGGAAGCCTTTCTTGACCAGCGTGAGGATCACGCCCGCTAGGACGAGTACCACGCCCACGAGGAAAACGACGAAAATCACGGGCATAGCGAGGAAGTTGTGCAGGTACTTATACTGAACAAGGCTGACGGCTCCCGTGGCGGGATCAACGTCATACCCTTTGGTTACCATGAGGAAGACCACATAAGCAACGAAGAGGACGACGAAGACAGCCGCATTGGGTAGCAGGCTCTTGCGAGCACGCTCGTAGGCAACTTCGTCATGAATGTTGTTGATGAAGTATAGGAGTGCCGTGGTGCGTGCTAGGAAGAGGAGCGTCACACCGAGTACCACATTCCAGGGGTTGAAGATAGCCTCCAGTCCGTGTAGCTGTAGCCCCGTGAGGGGATCGGGCTGCCAGACAGAGATGGTCTGCATCGAGGCTTGGAGGTCGTAGATAGCACTCTTGTCCACGATGAAGTTACCGCCTGTGAAGAGCGTCGAGACCGCAGCTCCTAGGAGTACCGGAGCCAAGACACCATTGATAAAGAGGAAGGTCTGGAAGGTCTTCTTGCCCCATACGTTGCCATGCTTAGACTGATACTCGTACGAGACAGCCTGTATGACGAAGGTCAAGCAGATCAAGATCCAGACCCAGTAAGCTCCGCCGAAGCTGGTCGAGTAAAAGAGCGGGAAGGAGGCAAAGAATGCACCTCCGAAGGTGACTAGCGTCGTGAGGGTAAACTCCCACTTACGACCCGTCGAATTGACGAGCATGCGCTGCAGCGGCTCGTCACGACGCGCTGCAAAGATAAAGGTCTGTCCGCCCTGCACAAAGAGCAGGAAGACAAGCAGGGCTCCCAGCAGTGAGACTAGAAACCACCAGTATTGCTGTAGAAATGCGTAGTCCATTATGATAGTGTGTCTATGGGATTAGTGATTACTTACTCTCACGCTTGCTAAAGAGCTGCTCCACATCATTTAGATGAGACTCAGGGCCATGCTTGATCGCTTTGACCATGATGCTCACCTCTGCGATGAGGAGGATCGTAAAGAGTACGGCAAAGATGATGAACGTGGTCATCACGTTGGCGGGTGCCAGCTTAGAGACAGCGGCATTCAGCGGGAGCATATCCTGGATAGCCCATGGCTGACGACCCATCTCAGCGACGATCCATCCAGCCTGACTGGCGATCCACGCTAGCGGGATGCAGATGACCGTGATGATGTGTAGCCAGCGATAACGTGCAAACTCCTCAGCACTCTTCTTACGCTGCAAGATCCAGATGAGGAGGAGGACAAGAATAAAGAGGAAGCCACAACCGACCATGATACGGAAGGCGTAGTACATGAGCGGTACGTTGGGCACGAGGTCCGCCTTGTCCTGGACATAACCATAGCCAAAGTGGTCGAAGTTCTCCTGTATGATCGCATTCTGACGCTCCATCTCGGCAGCGTCACCAGCCTTCTGCGCTTCGCCATAAGCGGCTAGTGCTTCGATAGCTACCTTACCACGACGCATACGCTCGTCAGCAGAGAGTGCTTGGTTGCCATCCTTGTCATAGTAACCACCCTCTAGGATGTTGTTGATGCCTGGCACGTAACCATCGGTAGAGCGGGTACCGAGCCATGAGAGCATGTAGGGCATCTTCATGTTGAAGACGAATGGGTCTTGATGCTCCTCAGCCAGTGGCGTGAGCTTGTCACAGTCGAGCAGACCGATAGCACTGAGCCCTAGACCCTTGCCGTCTGCAGTCTTACCTTCGGGTGTGCTTTCGCCAGCATCATAGAGCGCCTCCATAGCAGCGAGCTTCATAGGCTGACGCTGAGCCACGTTGTAGCCAGAGGTATCTCCCGTGAAGGCTGTGAGCAAAGCTGCGACGAGTCCGAAGGGAGCGATGATGCGACTATTGGCCAGTGCAAACTCCTTGTGCTTGCCACGAAGGATGTAGATGGCGCAGATACCCAACGCAAAGACAGAGCCGAGCACCCAAGAGGAGATAGTCGTATGCCAGAACTTATTGACCGCTGTACTAGAGAATGCGACGGCCCAGAAGTCGGTCATCTCGCTACGTACGGTAGCGGGGTTGAAGGTCATACCGACAGGGTCTTGCATCCAGGCGTTAGCGACAAGAATCCAGACAGCCGAGATGGTCGCACCGATGACGGTTAGCCAGGTAGAGGCTAGGTGAAAGCCACGGCTCACCTTATTCCACCCGAAGAACATGACAGCGATGAAGGTCGCCTCCATAAAGAAAGCTAGGATACCCTCGATAGCTAGCGGAGCTCCGAAGATATCACCCACGAGCCAGCTGTAGTTAGACCAGTTGGTACCGAACTCAAACTCGAGGATGAGTCCCGTGGCGACGCCGATGGCAAAGTTGATACCAAAGAGCTTCTGCCAAAACATTGCCCAACGCTTCCATTCGGGGCGATTGGTGCGATAGTACTTTGTCTCGGCTATTGACATGATCACACCCAGTCCGAGTGTGAGCGGCACAAAGAGCCAGTGATAGCATGCGGTCAGAGCAAATTGCAATCTAGACCAGAGGAGTAAAGCATCTACATTCATTATGCTATATAGTTAAGTTAGTGATTGTCGTGATGGAGTGTGTCGATGACGGGTGCCGTAAGCTGATGCTGCACGAACTCAATCTGCGCCTCCTTGTCTCCCTGCTCCGCAATAACCCGCGGGAAGAAGATAGGACGCAAGATGGCAAACATGATAAAGAGCTTGATGGCTACAATAATCCACAGCAGACGGCTCGTGCGGCTTTGACTCCGCAACCCGTCACGATAAAGGTCGTAAAACCAGCGAAACACCCCGCGGGACTTGCGCGCTGTACCAGTAGATTCTGTATCCATATTCATCAACACTAACTGATATTTGCGACAAATGTAGTGTTTCTAGATTAAAGAAGAGGTCTGCTGGAGGAATTTGTCATAAGAAAGAACGATTTTGTCAAGTCAACCACGCCTTCCCCTCCCTATCGCGAGGATAGACTCGGGAATAATTTGGTGCAGCCAGTCGATCACCTCGCCATCGGTCGCCTCCTCGGCAAGGGCTACTATAATAGTGTCGTACCCGGCCACGCTACCGAGCGTGAGCGACGACAAGGAGCCGTCGAGGATGGTCGCTATAGACTGCGCAAAGCCGGGCTCCGTGCGGATCACCAGCATCTGCCCCGAGAGGGCATACGAGCGGAAACCGACCGTCGGAGAGATCAGTCCCGTGGGCTGCGTTGTGACAGCGTCGGCCTGCGGCATCAGGGGGAGCTGATAGCACGACTTGAAGGAGCCGGGGCGCACCCCTTTGGTGGCACCCAGCTCAGAGAGATAGGTCGAGAGCGTCCCCTGCGCGATGGAGATGTTACGTCCACGCAATAGCTCGAGGAGCATCGCTTGGTCTGTTACTTCGTGGGTCCTCAGCAGGTCGGCGATGACACCGAGCCGCTGACTCTTCGTTTGCTTACTCATACTACTCCAGTTCTTCTATTTCTTGTTGTCAGTCTACTTGTATCGTATGCACTTCGCTACAACTTGAGAAAAGCGATCGTATAGTCATCTAGCTCCAGCAACCCCTCATCGAGCCAAGCGTGCATCTGCTGAGCAAAGGTCTCCGCACTAGAGGCACTATCGATTAGCCGCTTCAAGACATCCTCGTAGAAGTCAAACTTCATCGCTCGAGCCAGTTGTACCCTATGGCTAGCAGAGCTATGCTCGGCTATCAGCGCTTCCAGTTCGTCCGCATACTCCGCCCATCTAGAGACTTGATACATCATAAGGACAAAGCAAGAGAGCGCATCGCTCGCAGCAAATAGCACACTGCTCTCCGTGAGTGCTAGACTCCCCCCGCTAAAGCCTGCTGGCGTCAACGGGTCCTTACAGCTTATTAAGTGGGGCGGATTGTCGAAGTCTGCAACGCTCGTAAAGGAGTGCCATAGCTCACCAGTAGCTCTATTGTAGTGAAAGAGGACACTATCCCCGTAGGCTATCCATCGGCATTCTTCATTATCACCGATCCAAGCTGCCACCAGCGTAGCACAAGATCCCTCACTGTAAAACTTATTCAGGAGCATCGCATCCCCCTCCTTTGCCATAGCCTCACAGTCGTTGTAAAATGGCTGCCAGATCTGCTCCACCCAACTATCTAAAGCCTCATAGCCCATGAGCGGAGTCTGCTTGTCCAGCTGGCTCACGAGATAGTGAGACCATCTATCCGCATAGAGTCCACACCCACCAGCACCATCAGATAGTGCTAGGCAGGAGGCATCTACATAGACAGAATCCTCATTAGGAGTCTCTTCGCCAGGCTTAGCTATTGAGGCTAGACGATAGTCAAGCTTAGTTCCCTTAGGGGGCTGTGCAAAGGATGCTTTTCGTTGTGCTCGTCTACGTAGCCTTGTGCGCCTCTTACGCCTTATCTGTTTCTCTCTATTCATATAGATTGCTGTACCAGGGCACTTGACAGCGTGCCTATCTTCATCATTTTCACCAGTTGCTCCATGCCAGCGTTTACACCCATCGCACGGTAGCGTATGTCTTGATCTCTATCGTGAAAGAGCATACGAATCTGCTCATTGTAGTTTAGAGGTAGCAGGCTAGACATCTCAAAGAGTGACTCCCCATACCCATTACCACGCATCTCTCCAATGGTCGCAGGGAATAAGACCGCCTCCATCTCTCCAGAGACGATATGGATGTTGAAGAGGAGCACATTACCATCATTCGTAAACTTCGACTTCAGCTGATTGGCCAGCTGCTGCATCTCGTCACGAGAGGCTCCATTGTACTCGCCGTCCGTTATGTTGATGACAATAGGAGGATAGCAGTCCTGCGTCTGATGTCGGGAGAGCCAGTCGTCTAGCAGCCCCTCAGCATGCTTAAATGCCTTGTCCATATGCGTCCAGTTGCCATCATGACGAGCCTCCATCCACTGCTTCTTCTCGACCTCGATCTCCTTCACACCAGCTCTTGTCCGCACCTGCTCCTTGACCTTGATCTTCTTGTATTCATTAAATCGGATCTCTTCAGGAGTCACGAAGCCCCGACCAGCCAAGGCACCATTCCAACCACTGTACGCCTCCTCGCCATAGCCCACGACAGCTATGTCAAAGTAGTGACGCGTCTCGCTGGCACGTACGCAACGCTCTACCAACTCATCAATCTGATTATTGACAATGCGAGCCACAGCCTCCGAGAGGGTCATACGCTCCCCGTTGAGGGTAGTAATGTTACGCATGGAGACGCTATGATCCACTAGGAATATAAAGGCAGAGGGGTGCTCGCGTGTGATGCGAGCCGTGTAGGCATTCTTGCTCTGAAGCTGTGTAGGCTGTGAGGGGATTGGGATGCCAAAGTTAGAGATGTTGGTGATGTACTGTAACGGGATGAAGTTCTTCACCAATACCTCTGCCTGATAGTATGGCTGCTCATCAGCATCTAGGTCGAAGTGCTTTCGTGCCTTGACCGACGTGAAGTGAATCTGCTTGAAGTTACTCAGATCTCCTCCACACTGCACACCATTACTCGTAGCATTGCGATCAGCATATAGGCTATTCGTGTCATAGATCACCTCAGGGTCTATCTCCAGCACTACTGGGTTAGAGATACGTCCGTCATTCATTGCCACATACATCATCGGGTGCTCCTTAGTAAAGCTCACACGCACATAGCGCTCCAGCCCGCTACGCTGATCTAGTGACCAGGATAGGGAGCCAGGACCACCACCTCCAGGCTTCGGGATCTGTATCCCTCGCTCCTTGCAGTCTTGCCATGAGTAGAGTCCCCCATGCTGTATGATCTGCTCTAGATTATCTCGATCAGTAAAGTGGTATAGCTTCGTAATGCCGTGGCTATCCAGCACCGCCTTAAACTCTTGCCAGTTTGTTCTCTTATTCATAGTCTCTTATATTCTTCTAGGTTATAGCTCCTCTCCAAAAAGTGTCGTCTGTATGATACCCCGCTC
>CAMCJO010000125.1 GCA_945875135.1 uncultured Porphyromonas sp. | reverse complement strand
GCTTCTGTAGGAGTACCTTCTTCAAGAGGATAGACTCGAGTGGCTTCTCCTTCCTGCTGACACTCTACCGCCACCTCCTGCGCAACTACCTGTACATATACGCTCTAGACAATAAGCTACCGCTACCCATCGGTGATGACAATGCACTCCCCGAGGAGTACAGCGAGGATGTAGATAGAGACGATGCTCTACTGGGTGAAGCACCAGATACCCCTTCCGTCACAGGAGCTACGCTTGCCATACCTACTGATTCAGTCTCTTATATGCAGCGGGCGCAGGAGCACTACGACACCATACGTGAGCGCGGCAATGTCACATGGCTATCCTCCGAATACTTCAAGCAGACCCTTAAGAAGCAGATAAAAAGTGACTCCCAGCTCATCATACAGATGATCGAGCTATGCGGAGCGTGGCAACAAGAGACTGATCAAAAGCTCAACGCACTCCATCATCTACTCATCAGCTCAGAGCATAAAGACGACAAGGTCATAGTCTTCACGCAGTACAGCGACACAGCACACTACATCTACAATCAGCTGCGCAAGCGAGGCATGACTCATGTCGGCGTTGCTACAGGTGATTCTGACAATCCCTCTGCCATAGCGACACGCTTCTCACCCATCAGCAATGACAAGGCAGACCTACCCCTCGACCAGCAGACACGTGTACTCATCGCCACAGACGTACTCTCTGAGGGGCATAACCTGCAGGATGCCCACGTTGTAGTCAATTATGACCTACCCTGGGCGATCATCAGACTCATACAGCGAGCCGGACGTGTAGACCGTATCGGGCAGACGGCAAGCAACATCTACTGCTACTCATTTTTCCCAGCAGAGGGTGTAGAGAAGATCATCAAGCTACGAGAGAGACTCAACAAACGCATCAACCAAAACGCCGACATCGTAGGCAGTGACGAGCAGTTTTTCGAAGGCAATGAGCAGAACCTACGAGACATGTACAACGAGCGTAGTGGTATACTCGATGGCGAGGACGACGAGGAGACCGATGTAGACCTCACCTCACAAGCCTACGAGATATGGAAGGCCGCCATCGAGGCCGACCCCACACTGGAGCAGACGATCCCTAACTTGGAGAACCTCCTCTACAGCACCAAAAGCTCTGAGGGCGACCACACAGAGGGTGTCATCACCTACGCCCGCACCGCTAGTGACTACGACATACTCACCTACCTAGATCAGGAGGGGCAGGTCATCACCCAGTCGCAGAAGCGTATCTTGGAGGCACTCCGCTGTAAGGCAGATACCCCCTCTGTAGAGCCTCTCGAGCTGCATCACCAGCTGGTCCAGCAGACCGTGCAGATGCTCGACCAGCAGGATAGCGGCGCTGCCACATCTGGCACTCTCGGCGGGCGCTTTAGTACGCGCTACCGTGTCTACAAGCTACTGAGCGACTATATTGACCAGCGCACCTACGATCTTTTCTACACCAAGGAGGTAGAGGATCAGATCAAGATCGCCATAGATCAGGTGTACAACTATCCGCTACGAGAGCAGACCAAGCTCACCTTAGGTCGTATGCTACGATCCGATAGACTCTCGGCAGACGACATCGTAAAGGAGATACTAGATATGAGCCGTGAGGGCATCTTCTGTCGTATCGACGAGGAGAGCGCACAGCATAGAGACAACACCATCATCTGCTCTCTAGGTATCAGAGACAATCATTAAACCCACGCAAACGGTATGAACAAAGCAACCTTCAAGGCATTACTACGACAGGGCAACCTCCGGGAGATGTTTATCTCCGAGATGGGGTGGAACAACTATCCAGGCACCGCCTCACTCCCCGTCATACGTATAGATGAGCATGCGTATCACTTTACGACCATCGCCGAGCGCAGTGGGCTACAGGTCCTCGAGTGCATCGTCGCAGAGATACCCACACCAGCTCTCTGTAGACGCATAGATGTACGGCTACGACGCATAGCGCAGGACTATATAGCCATCTATAGGCTACAGGATAGCGAGCATCATCAGTGGGTTACACCCGTCAGGAAGGTCGACAAGCGAGACATCGTCACCATCGAGTACGCTACCGTCGAGCAGGCAGACTTCCTCTACGAGAAGATCAGGGGGCTCATCTTCGGACTCGAGGAGGTGACCACCATCGTAGATGTACAGCAGCGCATACAGCAGACCTTTGCTGTCAATAGTGAGCGCATCACCAAGTACTTCTATCGTGGGTTTAGAAAGGAGCATCACGAGTTCGTCAGCTTTATCACCGGCATCGATGATCAGATAGGGGAGCGGGACAATCGCAATAAGCAGTGGTACGCCTCCGTCATGCTCAATCGACTCATGTTTTGCTACTTCATACAGAAGAAAGGCTTCCTAGACCAAGACACCGACTATCTCAATAACAAGCTGCGCTGGTGTCAGGAGCAGCATGGAGAGGGACAGTTTTACAAGAGCTTCTATCGGGACTTCCTCGTGCATCTCTTTCGTGACGGACTCAATAGACCCGGCCATGATCCCCACTTTGAGGAGCGCTTCGGGCGCATACCCTATCTCAATGGCGGTATGTTTGACCTGCATCAGATAGAGCATGACTATCAGGAGATAGATATAGCGGACGAAGCCTTCGAGAGGCTCTTTAAGTTCTTCGATCAGTGGCGCTGGCACCTAGACACCCGTATCTCTGCCAGTGGCAAAGACATCAATCCCGATGTCTTGGGTTACATCTTCGAGCAGTATATCAACGACCGTGCTCAGATGGGTGCCTACTATACCAAGGAAGACATCACCGAGTATATCGGGCGCAACTGCATCCTCCCTTATCTCCTCGACAAAGTCAGCCACGCCACCCAGGAGATGCGCACCCTCTTTGCTCCACAAGGTGCCGTCTGGCAGATGTTGCAGACGGGTGGTGCGCGCTACCTCTTTGCAGCAGCACGTCATGGCTACACCGCAGACTGGCGGGAGCAGATACCGCAAGAGGTGGCGCAGGGATTAGACACCACACAGCCCCACCTACTAGAGCGACGTGCCGAGTGGAATAGCCCCACACCCGCCACCTGGGGACTACCCACCGAGATATGGCGTGAGACCATCGAGAGGCTACAGCACTGCGACGAGACCCTCGCTAAGATCCAGAGCGGAGAGATACACGAGGCAAACGATTTCATCACCTACAATCTCGACATACGCACCTTCGTACAGGATCTCCTCGAGCAGACCGAGAGTCATCGCCTCATAGCCCACTGCTACAAGGCACTCCGTGAGGTCACCATACTAGACCCCACCTGCGGGTCGGGCGCCTTCCTCTTTGCTGCGATGAATATCCTAGAGCCGCTCTACGAGACCTGCATCAGTCGCATAGAGAGCTTCCACAGCGAGCATGAGCAGCTCTTCGTCGATGAGCTGGGCGAGATAGAGAGTCGCTACCGATCCAACATACAGTACTTCATCTACAAGAGCATTATCCTGCGCAACCTCTATGGCGTAGACATCATGGCAGAGGCTGTCGAGATAGCCAAGCTACGACTCTTCCTCAAGATGGTAGCCGTCGTAGAGGTTGACCAGCGAGCAGACAATCTCGGGCTAGACCCGCTCCCCGACATCGACTTCAACATCCGCTGTGGCAATACGCTCGTCGGCTACGCTAGTGAGCAGGAGATCTCCCAAGCTTATAGTGCCAACATTGAGGCTTACAAGTATGAGCAGCTCGCCAAGACTGAGATGCAAAAGGTCTCTATGGCTTATAGACGCTTTAGAGATATACAGCTCACACAGCAGGAGGATATGGAGACATTTGTTGCAGCAAAGGTGGAGCTCCGTGAGCGTTTAGCCGCCTTCAACGACTTACTGAACCACCAACTCTATAAGGCGGTCATGTACGGCAAGGAGGTAGACTACGACCGTTGGCTTGCTGACTATCAACCCTTCCACTGGATCGCAGAGTATTACGAGATCATCGCTGAGCATGGAGGCTTTGACGTCATCATCGGCAATCCGCCTTATGTGGTGTACAACAAGAAAGACTCAAAGACAAAGTTGTCCGTATCCGACCAGTACAAGCTAGAAGGGTATAAGACCATAAAGTGTAACAATCTCTACGGCTTCTGCATTGAACGATCGCTCTCTATTCTAAATGAAAGCAAGAGATTCGGAATGATTGTCCCTTTGTCGCTCTCCTCTGCAGATAATATGTCATCAGTTCGAGATCTCCTTGTGGAGAACTCCCTATGCTATGTCAGTTCTTATGAGATAAGACCTGCCAAGCTATTTGATGGTGGAGGGGGCGCAGAGCAGCGACTGAACATCTTCATCGTGGCAAGTACAGATGCCCAGACAGCACAACTCCAGACCACTGGTGTTAGGAGGTGGAAGTCTGAGACTCGCGATCAGCTGTTTCAAACAATCTACTATACAAAGTCTATTCACCTTGATCGATTCTGGAGGTTCTCAAATCAGATGGAGATAGAGATCTCTAAGAAGATCTCTCAAGATAGACCTATACTATATGAAGTAAGCTCTGCAAAGACGGGCTATAAGCTACATTATCGCTCTGCTGGGCTGAGATATTAGATTATATTTCTACTCAATGGCTTTGGGACAGAGTCAGCCAGCAATACATACGCTTGCTTCACGAAAAGTAGTGTTGTCCCTTACTTTACAGCAGCTCTGAACTCTAATCTATTCTGGTGGTACTACGCTACCAACTTCGACATGTTTAACTTGTCAAAGAGTAACATCTTGGAGTTTACACTTTCTTATGATGAGACGATACAGCTTGATAAGCTTGCTCGAGATTTGGAAGATGATATGAATCGAAACAAGGTTGCATTGAGAGTCAATAAGCGAGATGGAACAGTCAATGAGACCTTTGAGTATCAAAAGAAGCTCTCCAAGCCGATCATTGATGAGATAGACAAGGTCTTGGCGGAGCATTACGGCTTTACTGAAGAGGAGCTAGACTTCATCATCAACTACGATATCAAGTATCGTATGGGCGATGAGTTACAGACAGACAGAGACGAATAATAATCAATCAAACTATATACAGCAATGTCAGAACTAAGTGACTTATACAAGACAAGAGATACGCTACTCAGCCTAGGAGAGGCTCTGCCAGAGACGGTAGAAGAGCGTATCCGTCTGCTGGAGGAGCTAGAGATTCAAGAGCAGATACAACCACTCATTGCTCAGGCACTTGAGTCTGTGTTACAGCCCATAAAGCGTGAGTTGTGGCTCGATATATCTGTGTGCTATATCCCTGAGGAGCCGATCTCTATACAGATAGCTTCTCAGAAAGCACCTGATGAGACACCACAGGAAGAGCCATCAACGACTAAAGTACGAAAGACTAGAGCGAAATCCCCGCAGATGATTGTCCGCTTTCCTAATGGACGGGTTATAGCGGGACTAAGTGGTAGGGACACCTTCGTAGAGACTGTCAAAATAATAGGTGTAGATGAAGTGCGTAAAGTCTCCGAACGTGAGGCGCTTATTTGCTGTAGAATGCCACTGATTAGTAAACAGCGTGCTATGAAATCTGCGTACAGGAAAGCTCAGAAACCTCTTGGGGGCGGTTGGTTACTAATGACCAACTGTAGCAATGAGTCTAAGAAGAAGTTTATTGACCGCATATCGGATGCGCTAGGCTTGGGGCTAGAGGTTGAGCTAGAGTATGCGCTAAAAGAGTGACCTAACTGAGTGAGGATGCCAGTCGCTTACCTAGGCAATAAGTCGCTACTCGAGGGGACGACCGTGGGCTTCCTCTCGTCACGTAACGTGTCTAGTGGAGCCGTGCTACGCTGCTACGACTGGGCGACGGATGTGGCTGGCACGGTCGGTGCCGTGGTGAGTGGCTTTCACGCTGACATAGAGCGAGACGTGTTGCGACTTCTCCTCCAGCAGGAGCAACCAGTCATCATGGTCCTAGCACGTGCGCTCTACAAGGAGCTACCCACGGAGCTTCACGCACCGCTCGATGCGGGGCGACTGCTATGCATCTCTACGGCACCACGTGCTGTGCGTGTGGGGCGGAGTGCTGCGCTCTATCGCAATGAGTACATAGCAAAGCTAGCTGACAGACTAGTCTTCGGATATATCAGCCCCGAGAGCGCACTGGCACAGCTGTACGACCAGTACCGCGACAAGGCGCAGCTCCTGTGACACCCCACAGATCTGTGCGTCCGTTGTGTCAAAACGTGACGAGTGGCGATTTGTAGGGGCGGACCTATGTGTCCGCCCGTCCTCGTTGGAGTGCTGTATGCCCTGAGGGCGGACACGCAGGTCCGCCCCTACACGTTAAACCCCAGACGCTGTAACCTTTGATACAACGAACGCACGGTCGTGCGTCCGTCCCCGTTAAAGCGAGACGTGTGGCGATTTGTAGGGACGCACGGTCGAGCGTCCGTTGTCGAACGATATGACGTGTAATCGGGACGCTGTAACCATTAACGGGGACGGACGCACAGACCGTGCGTCCCTACAGGGTATCGTCACGGCTAGTGGCGTCCGTTGTGGCTGTTGGCCGTTAGCTGTTGGCTGTTGGCTGTTAGCTGTTGGCTGTTAGCTGTTGGTCGCTAGCTGTTGGCTGTT
>CAMCJO010000124.1 GCA_945875135.1 uncultured Porphyromonas sp. | reverse complement strand
ACTCGTATGTGCTACGAAGACAGTGCGATACGTCGGACGATGATGGTGGGCTTTGCGCCACGGACTCGGTAGCGCTCGCTACTTGACTAGATGCAGAGTGCGGTAAGGTTGCTAACTTTGCACTCCGTAATGTCTTATCTATCGATTTATCTATGAATCCTTGGTTAACGGTCGCTCTACTGGTGGTCTCCAACATCTTTATGACCTTCGCATGGTACGGACACATTAAGCTGGAGCAGATGAGGGTCATCACCGACCACACGCCTCTCTATCTGGTGATCCTGCTGAGCTGGTGCTTGGCTTTCTTTGAGTACTCCTTTCAGATCCCCGCCAATCGCTACGGCTACGTCGGCAATGGCGGTGCCTTCAGCTTGATGCAGCTCAAGGTGATCCAGGAGGTGGTGTCGATTACGGTCTTTACGCTCTTCTCGGTGATCTTCTTTCGTGGAGAGCCATTGCAGTGGAACCACTTAGCCGCTTTCGCCTGCCTCGTCCTAGCGGTTTACTTTGTCTTCCTAAAGTGAGACTGTTGCAAAAGTCAGCAGTCTTAAAGTAGGCGGCTCACGAGGGGAGCTGGTCATAGGTGCGCCTACGACGGAGGTGGTACTGCCAGAGGAGCGAGTAATGCGCTATGGGCGGGGTCGCTGTGGTGCGGTACCAGGGTTGATCGGCGGAGAGGGCGAGCTGGCGACGCGTGCGGTAGAAGTCGCGCACGGCTCGCAGTACGGCTGCGGCATGTCGGGGCTGCCCCTTGACGAGGAAGGTGAGGGCGGCGAGCAGGTCTAGCGGCAGGCGACAGAGAAGGGTGCGCCTGCGGGCATGCCGTGTGGGGAGGTTTTTGTAGAGCATGCGGAGGTTGTTGCGAAAGTTGAGGTAGCTCTTCCTCGGACTCCCCATCTCGAGCGTGGCTCCTCCGAGATGGTAGACGACGCTGTCGGGGGTGTAAAGGATACGACCGCCTGCAAGCCAGAGCCGCCACGAGAGATCGATCTCCTCCATATGAGCGAAGAAGCTCTCGTCGAAGCCCCCTACCCTCCAGAACGCTTCGCTACTGACGAAGTAGCAGGCGCCTGTTGCCCAGAGTATCTCGCACTCCTCGTCATACTGCCCATGATCCAGCTCGACAGTGTCGAAGAGACGCCCCCGACAGAAGGGATAGCCCCAACGATCTAGCTCACCACCAGCAGCGCCAGCGTACTCAAAAGCTTCGGACTGGCGGTCACTGCGCAGCTTGGGTTGTACGGCAGCGCAACCCTCTCTCAGCAAAGCTAGCGGACGGTCGCACCAGTGGGGCGAGACACGTACGTCGCTATTGAGGAGACAATAATAAGAGTATTCGAGCTGACGAAGCCCTCGATTGTAGCCCCCTGCGAAGCCGTAGTTTTCGGATAGACGAACGAACTTGACCTGCGGGAAAGCCTCCTGCAGGTAAGCGAGTGAGTCGTCTGTCGAGCCGTTGTCTATGACCACGAGGTCAGCCACCTCAGGCGGTGTGTGCGCCACGAGGAGCGGGATGTACTCCTCGAGGAGCTTACGCCCGTTCCAGTTGAGGACGACGACGGCTAGGTCGGGACGGTTCATAGGTCGGCTTATGGCTTGGTGGTGAAGGTTTGTCGCCGCACACTCCAGTGCGCTAGCTGTGCGGGGGTGATGGCTCCGACGAGCTCAGGGTCGTACGGCTGGGCGACTCGTATATAGTTGTCGGTGAAGCCCTCCATCATCTCGCCATGGCGTGTCTCCTCCCAGAGGACGGGGCGGACGGAGCCAGCGAAGGGGGCGCAGAAAGCGTTGTGCCGTTCGCTGGAGAGAGCGAGGAGCTCTTTCGTGCGGAGCTTCTTTTCGGTTGCGGGCACAGCGGGCTTGATCTCCAGAGCTTTGGTGCCTTTGCGCTCGCTATAGGGGAAGACGTGCAGCTGGCTCCACGGTTGCGCTTGGAGGAAAGCCAAGGTCTCGGCATGATGCTCGGGCATTTCGCCTCGCATGCCCGCAATGACATCGATACCGACGAAAGCGTCGGGGATCAGCTCGTAGATGAGCTTAAGTCGCTCGGCAAAGAGCGTCGTATCGTAGTGTCGTCGCATCAGGCGTAGCACGTGGTCGGAACCAGACTGGAGGGGGATGTGGAAGTGTGGCATGAACTGAGCTGTCTCAGCGACGAAATGGATAATCTCTGGGGTCAGCAGCTCTGGCTCGATGGAGCCGATGCGGTAGCGGGCAATGCCTGCGACTTGTGTCAGTTGGCGGAGAAGCTCTAGGAGCGTTTCGCCTGTGGAGCGTCCGAAGTCTCCGATATTGACGCCTGTTAGGATAATCTCTTTGCCACCCAGCTCAGCGACACGCTCCGCCTGCGCCACCAGTGAGGCGATGGATCCGTTGCGACTGACGCCTCGTGCAGCGGGTATGGTGCAGTAGGTGCAGTAGTAGTTGCAGCCGTCCTGCACCTTGAGGAAGTGGCGCGTGCGGTCGTCCGAAGAGACGCTCGGCTCGAAGTGTTGTAGCTCTCGGCGGGCGGTGACGTGGGGCGTAGCTGCTTTCGGCTGGTTGCGCTTTTGGTAAAGCTCGGTGAGGAGCGAGACGATTTCGCTTTTACGTCCCGACCCGACGACGAGGTCTACGCCAGGCATCTGTGCGATCTGCTCGCCTTGTAGCTGGGCGTAGCAACCAGTCACGACAATGAGCGCCTCGGGGTACTCACGGTGCAGACGGTTGATGAGACTGCGGCACTTCTTGTCTGCCGTGTCAGTCACCGAGCAACTGTTGACGATGCAGATATCGGGGACCACCTCCGTCGTGTGGTGATGCTCGTCAGAGATGCGCTCCACGCCCACGGTCGCTAGCTGGCGCGCGATGGTCGAGGTCTCGGCATAGTTGAGCCGACAGCCCAGCGTGTAGAAGGCAGCTCGCTTGCCAACGAGGGGATGGAGTCGGGGAGCAATCATAGCGAGTAGAGCAAAACGCCAGCAATGCCCGCCAGAACAATAAGCAGAATGGGGTGAACCCACTTCTTGTACAGAGCGAGTCCCGTCACGGCAAAGATGAGGAAGCTACGGTAGTCGATGAAGTTTTCCGTGACGATGATATTATCCAGCGTGATCGGCGTGCCAGCGGGGAGCGTGAGGAGCGTCCAGAGCCCTGGCTGTATCATCAGCATCAGAGCGGCAGCGGCTATGAGTCCGACACTGGCGGGGCGTATGCCGAGGAAGGCGGCATCAACGTAGCGATTGCTCCTAAAAGCTTGGAAGCTTCGGGAGATGATGAGGCAGAGGATGAAGGAAGGGAGCATCACGGCGGTCGTCGCTAGGAGCGAGCCGAGGATGCTGCCCCCCGTGACGGTGTAGCCGATATAGGTAGCGCTGTTTATCCCGATGGGGCCTGGGGTCACTTGGCTCACGGCTACGATATCGGTGAACTGCTGGTTCGTGAGCCAGCCATACTTGTAGACCACTTCGTTTTGGATGAGCGAAAGCATCGCATAGCCTCCCCCGAAGCCGAAGAGACCGATCTGAATGTAGACCCAAAAGAGTTGTAAGTAAATCATTGCCTTTTTCCTCTTAATCCCTTCTCATGATGCTATAGATAATCCCTCCGAGGGCAGAGCCGAGGATGATCCAGACGGGAGAGACGCCCATAAGCCAGACCAGCAGAGCGGACAGGATCGGTATCCAGACAATGCGCCAGGTGCCTTTCATCGCACGCCAGGTGGTGATGACGGGGATCGCAATCATCGCCACGACCGCAGGACGTATGCCATACATGACCCGCTGTACCCAGACGTTGTCATTGACCTCTTGGTAAAACATCGCCAAGAGCAAGATGATGATAAAGGAGGGAAGCGTCGTGCCGATCGCACAAATCACCGCTCCGAGATAGCCCTTCAGCCGATAACCGATGAAGATGGACATATTCACCGCAAAGACACCCGGCAGCGACTGCGACACCGCAAAGAGGTCGATAAACTCCTCTTCGGTCATCCAGTGGTTCTTCTCCACCACGTCATGCTGTATAAGCGAAAGCATAGCGTAGCCCCCACCGAAGGTAAAGCCCCCGATGCGAACGAATGTGATGAAGAGTCTCCAGAGCATCTTATAGTCCCAACTCGCTTATAGTCTGTTGCGCCGTGCGAAGTAGAGGACGAAGAGCAGGTTGAGCACAAGCAGGCCACCGCCACCGAGGAGGACATAGAGCTTAGCTCCATCAGCGACAGAGAGTGCTACTATCATCCCTACGATAACGAGGAGCATCAGGACGAAGAGTGTCTTATCGAGCCAGTTGAGCGGCTTCTTTTTATTGCGTGTCATAGAGATTAGCGATTAGAAGAGCGAGAGCTTGACATACTTTTTGGGGTTTGCCTTGATGTCTCGGATTAGCGCATCAAGACTGGTCGTAACGCTGTCGATGCGATTGTAGAGCCCGTCCTCGTTGAGGAGTCGCCCGACGGTGCCATCGGACTGGTTGAGCCTTTGGGTAAAGCTCTTGAGCTCACGAGAGGTGCTCTCTAGATTGGCTATCGTCTCTTGTAGCTGTAGCGAGTCGAGGCGAGAGGCAAAGCTCTCCACATTTGCCGAGGTGTGATCGATGCGCCCCATAATGGTGGGGAGCGAACGGAGCGACTGCTGTAGCTGCGCTGACGAAGCGTTGATATGCTGTGCCGACTGGCGCACATCGGCGAGCGTCGGCTCTATGTTGGGATTCGAGAGGATCGCGTTGGCATGTAGCAAGACGCTATCCATACGGCTGAGCGTGGTGGAGAGTCGCGGTACGAACTCGCTCTGTAGCTGCTCCAAGCTCTTGGCAGATCGGCGAGCGGACATAGGAATGGTGTCCTTGGCATTAAGATAGGCACCCGTCTCTACCTCTGGGAGGATTAGGTTGACCTGTGCGCCACTGAGGAGCGTCTGGGCGACCTGCACCTGCGTTCCTTGGGGCAGCTTGATATCGGGGTTTAGCGTGAGCGAGAGGATCGTCTCGCCATTATTGTGGTAGTCATACTTCATATCCCGTACAGAGCCCACCTTGTATCCATTGACGAAGACGCGTGTAGCCACATTGATCCCCGTCACATCATTCATAGCGACATAGTAGGTCTTAGAGCGAGCGGATATAGAGAGTCCCTTGAGGTAAGTGATCCCTAAGTATAGGATTACGATCGCTAAGAGGGTGAAGAATCCTATCTTGACAGTCTGTCGTGTGAGTCTTTTCTGTGGCATGGTGCAGCTGTGTCTCTTAGTATATTTCCTTGTCTCTTACGCCCTTGCGGTAGCGCACGATGTAGCAGTCTGGGTAGCTCTTAGCAAGTCGCTGCTGCGCCTGGCGCGCCTCACTAAGCGTGCTGCACTGCTCAGCCGTGTAGAGGTAGAGCTTGCCACGCTGCTCGCGCTGCACATCCTTTGCGTTGCGAAAGTAAGGGTCGCTCGTCTTAAGCGGTTGGCGTGAAGAGGCGATCTGTATGCGGTAATACTCCTCACTATCTGAGGAGGTCGTAGTACTACTTTGCTGCGCGGTAGACTCTTCGTCAGATGTGACCTTTTGTTGCTTTTGCTGCTTGGGGCTAGTCGCACGTACATACTTCTTGTAGTATCTAGAGAAGCCATCGGCGATACCTTGCGCCAGCTCCTTGCGACCACTCTCACTAGCGAGGTAGTCCGACTCCGCCTTGTTTGTGATGAAGCCTAGCTCGATGAGGATGCTCGGCATAGCCGTCTCTCGGATCACCAGGAAGGGACCCTGGCGCACACTGCGATTGCCTCGTCCCAGCTTGACAAAGGACTTCTGCACCTCACTCGCTATATTGATGCTGGCCGCCAGGTGAACGTTTTGCATAAACTCAAAGATGATGTAGCTCTCCGTGCTGTTTGGATCAAAGCCCTCGTAAGTCTCCTTGTAGTCTTTCTCGAGGAGAATTACTTGGTTCTCACGTTTCGACACCTCTAGGTTGTCGTTGGCACGGCGCAAACCTAGCACATAGGTTTCCGTGCCTGAGGCTTTGGCGCTCGAGGCCGAGTTCGTATGGATGCTGATGAAGAGGTCGGCTTTCTTCTTATTGGCAAAGTTAGCTCGCTGCTGCAACCCCACGAAGACGTCGGTCGATCGGGTCATATAGACCTTGATCTCGGGGTGCGCCTGCTCAATGTACTTGCGCGTCAAGAGTGCTACCGCCAGATTGATATCCTTCTCCTTACGGCCGAAAGCGCAGGCGCCCGCATCATGACCGCCGTGACCAGCATCGATCACGACCGTATACGCTTTTTGCTGCGCTAGCATGTCCAGCGGACAGGCTATCGTGACTAGAAGTATCGTGAGGAAGACTTTGACTAGAGACTTCATAAGGTAGCTGATAGTACTGAGAGCAAAGGTAAGAAATATAGCGCAAAGCAGCAGAACAATCTCGCGCCCTCTAGCCCTAAAAACAAAAAAAAGCCTCCCAGTAAGAGTTCCCGAGAGACCATCTGAAGTGTTGTATCACTATAAAGTGTTTGGCCGTCCGTGAGCCGCATGGGGCTCGAACCCATGACCCCAACATTAAAAGTGTTGTGCTCTACCTACTGAGCTAGCGGCTCGCCCTCATTTGAGACCCTAGCGTATGCGCTGATCTCCCTTTGGGCTAAAACGTGGTGCAAAGGTACGAAAAATATAGATACTGCAAATAATCCCCC
>CAMCJO010000123.1 GCA_945875135.1 uncultured Porphyromonas sp. | reverse complement strand
TAAGACTTTTTGCTCTCCACGATCAGGTCATCACACAGAATCTCGGATGAACCATAAAAATAGCCACGTAGAGACTTGACGTTCTCCACGTGGCTATTTATGCAAGAGTCGCTCGATTATAGTGCGTCTGATCTAGATCTTATAATCGGGACTCCTATCGTTACAAAAGTCCATTGTGATATTTATGCGTATTAGCGTCAGTGGGTGACGATAATCTGATACGACTGGCGACCCGCTACTACATAGTAAGTGCCACTAGGCAAGAGCGTCACATCAATCTGCGCCATACCACTTGGGTCGGTCTCTACTCTCTGTAGTAACTCTCCTGTGGGTGAGTAGAGGGAAATCGTAGCATAGGACTTGTCGTAGCTTATATAGAGAATCTCTGAAGCAGGGTTAGGATGCAATGATAATGAGGCTCCCCTAGAGGAAGTCTCGTCTATACGATTAGGCCCATCAGGACACCCAGTCCCGTCACCTAGCACGTCACACCTCCACCCTTTATCAGAGAATATCTGAGGAGTAGAGGTCGTAGCTCCAGGGTTACCCTCTATTCGGATCAAACCACCAGGAAGCTCTGGCAACTTGCTAAAGAGGCTGTCTAAAGCACAAGCATCAAGTAGGTTGTCAGCTAGACCTATGAATTGGAGCGTAGGCGTGACGGGAAGGTCTATTTCTGCCAACTGATTTTTGGCACAATCTAAGACGTTTAAATTGAGCAGTGGTGAGAGGTCTAGTCTAGTAAGTCGGTTCTCACCACAATAGAGCCATACGAGTTGCGTTGCTCTTGTTAAGTCTAGTAGCTCGAGGTTGTTGTTTTGGCAGAAGAGATCCTGCAAGCTAGGCATCTTAGCTATATCTATGTAGGTAAGCTTCTCCTTATTGTCACTACAGTCTATGCCAGAGAGGGTACCATACACTCTGATGGTGTCTGCAAGTGCTCTGTACTTCATCGTCTCAGTGTAAGCATAGTCTCCATTAGGACCTACTATAGGCTTTAATGTTTCCTTGACAAAAGTCCCTGGCTTGGTCTCTATGTAAACATCTGTGATCTCACGGACGAGGAAGGCCATTTGGATGAGATGCTGAGGCAGGACACCCATAGAGATATACGGGGTACCCTCTTTGGGCGCATCTACAGGATCTATTGCGCCACATCCAGAGCCGTCGCCAGTGACATCTATGGTCCACCCTTTGCTCGTCACAATGTCGGAGTGTGCTGTGGTAGCTCCAGGATTCCCCTCTACAAGGATTGAGGCTGGCTCCGTCACATTAGGCAGTATCGTATAGATGGAGTCTAGAGCGCAAGCTCCAAGTTGCGACTGCTTCAGTCGGATGTCTCTCAGTGATGTCTGTGAGGAGGAGAGCTGTAGAGATGTGAGCTGTCCAAAGCTTAGATTTATCATCTGAAGGGCTTCGCAAGTGGATAGGTCAATGCTAGTCAATGGCGTACCCTCCATAGAGATATAGGTGATCTTACGCAAAGGTGATAGATCTAGCATCTTCAGATGATCACATCCATCAGCTACAAACTTCTGCAGGTTGACTTGATGAGTCAAGTCTAGTGTGGCGACTGGTGTACCAGAGCACTTGATACTCTGTAGCGAAGACGGGTTCGGCAGTTCTAGTGACGTGGTCTGAGATCCCTTGCAAGAGAAGTCTCTCAGGTTAGTCGCTCGAGAGAGATCTATAGATGCTACGGGATTGTTTTCGATGAGCAAGGTCTCAAGGAGTGGCGCTTCGCCTAGCTCTATTGCTGTAAGAGCATCCTTGTTTGTAGAGCAGTCGAAGTGTCGTATAGCACCATATACCTTCATAGAGGAGCCTAGCGCACGGACTCTGATGGGCTTGATGAAGTTATTCCAGCCAGTACCCTGCTTATTGATCGTATAGGTGCTGAGCTCGCCATTGCCTGGATCGATTGTTATTTTCGTACTATCTGTGATACCTAGCATCTTGAGTGATACCTCCTGATCCTCTTTGACAGATAGTGTCACAAAGGGTGAGAGCTCTTGTACATCCACTCCCTCATAGTGAATGCCAGCACCGTCGTTGTCACCAGCTGAGTAATCGAGCGTCTCCCAATGCTTGGCAAGAGCTTTGCCAACGTTTTGCTTGGAGATTACGTTTTGCTCGTTTTTATCCTTTGTATCGATGCCAAAAAGGTGGCACACCTCTGTCCGATCATTACGATCTGGGAGTGAAGCAATCAACTGCTCCATCGCTTGACCTTTGATTGCATTGCCATTGCAATAGATCGTTTCGAGCTTGGCGTTGTTAGTGACTGAGAGTGTGGCAAGCTTATTCTTTGATAGGTCGATACCGATAAGTAGCGGGTTGTGGCTCAGGTCTATCGCGGCTATCTGATTGTGATAAGCGAGGAAATGTGTGAGCCTTCCACACTGGGATAAATCTACTTGGGTCAACTTGTTTTGACTACAATCTAGCTCAGTGAGATTGGTATTGGCAGTAACATCTAGCGCTGAGAGCTGATTCTCTGCACAATGTAGTATGCTAAGTGCTGATAGCGTATGTGTGTCCAACTCAGTCAAGGCATTCTTACTACACCATAAGAATTTAAGAGAAGATGCCCTGGAGAGGTCTAGGAAGGTCAGCTGTGCATCAGCGCAGTCTAGACTTATCACCTTTCCTGTGATCGTGATCTGAGGAGTCTTGACCTCTGCTATTCCTCCAGGCTTCAACTCTGCTCCCTCTACCTTGATATCACCTTCTCCTTCTACGGAAAGCATAATATAGGACCCCACACTTGCCGTCGTGGTCATCGTGATGACAGAAGTAGTGGGGGGTGAGTCATCTGTCTCCTCGTAAGGTTGCTTACCTTGGCCTTCAAAGTTGCTGTCATAGCTTTGCATAAGGCAAGAACGGAAGTTTTCGTCAGGGGAGTCGGTCGCATTTAGCTTGACTCCGTGTGCTCGTAGCCCGCCACTCCATAGTGTCAAGAGTAGTATAGCAACTGCGGGTGTATACCATAACTGCTTTATATCTTTTAAGCCCAACGAGGGGCTCTTGTGTGATAGGGTATTTCTTTTACGCATAAGTATATTGTATGGTTTGCTTGTCCTAAGTAAAAGTATGCTCTAGTAGCTTTGGAGTGCAAATATAGAAATATCATCTCAATTAGCGTGTGCAACTTCCAGTGGCGCACATACCAGAGTCGCTTGTCTTTGGGAATCTAATTCCGTAGATTGATTTTTTTTTTTTACCTTAGTGGCGTCAACTAACTAACTCGCTAAAACAATTGAATATGAAGCAACTTCTACTCTCTGCCGTTGTTATGGTATGCGTACTATTTCCAGCAGTATCTCATGCTCAAACAGCGGCCAAAAGCACGCTTATTTCAGACGACATCGAAGTCTGTAGAGGCTCACAGTATCGTATGACATTTAAGGACTACTCTTCTACTGTGTATGAGTACCTAAAGGATCACCCACGCATTGCTGTCGAGTTTGAGTCACCCGATGGCACTGTGATTCAGGCTGGAGGTCCGTGGTTCAAAGGACTCAAAAATGGTCAGCTTGATATGACAATCAAGATTTATGCCGAAAGTCCAAAATGGAAGGATATGCCCGACTACGAAACCTTACTGGAAGTCGTCCCCTTCCATGTCACGATCAAAGATAAAGAGCAGATCTCAGTCACGCCACCTGCTATCTTTACCGATTGGGGTATGTCTAGAGAAGATGCTACACGCCACATCACCCAAACAATGAAGCTAACAGACTTCAAAAAGACTTACAACCGCATGCACCCGACGATGTCGCCTGAGGAGTTGCAAAGCATGGATGTCTACATCAGCGAGAGCATTGACTATCCACTGTACTTCGCCTTTTATAATTCAAATGATCAGCTCGTTTCGACTGTTTTTACAACGGTCAATTTCGACCGCGTCGGACAGTACGACAAATCCGAACTCTTTGACTACTTCAAAGAAAACGGGTATGACTATATCGGCGTAGACGATAACAAATGGTTCGTAATGTACAACAGCACCACAAAAAGTCAGATCGTATGTGGTATCCTCACCGTACAGGGGCAATGGCAGCTCTTCTGTCAAGCTCAGTATAGCGAGGATCCGCTCAGTGTAGAGCCACTTGAGGTTGAGATGCCTCAAATTGATGTGTGGTACAACAACGGCACTTTGGAAGTCGATGCCAAAGGTCAGACTGGACAGCCAATAACCATCTACTCTCTAGATGGTCAATCGCTAGTACAGAGTACGCTCAAGGCTGGTATCAACCGCTACGCAATGCCCCAGCAGAGTCCCGTGATCGTTCAGGTAGGCAACTCTATGGGTGTCAAAGTAATCCCCTAAGGCCCAATCCTATCACACTAATATGACAGACTTATCAATCTAAACAGACTTATAGCTATGAGGAAAACAACTATTCTAATCCTTTCCATCGTATGTCTCTCTTTCGTACAGCAACTGCTTGCCGAAGGCTGGAGCTACGACTTCGAGAATTTTGCTACAGCAACCGCTGGTGATGGTCCGAAAAAGGCTATCGACGCAGAGCTTAGAGGCTTGACATGGCATATGTATGGTGTCAGAAGCAATTACGATGATACCGACTATGCCGATGGTGCTTGCTCGATGAGAATCTATGGGGAGGTCAGCAAAGCAAAGGAGATGACCAACTTCACGCTTATGACACCAAGGGAAATCGGCACCTTCAGCTTCACACTGCGTGCTAACGAGACTTGGGGTGACTATCAGAAGTCATGGATTGTCCAGTGGTCACTCGATGGTGAGCAGTGGACCACTATCGGAGATGCATTCACTGCAACTATGGAGCCTACAGAGATCCGTCGAGAGATCAATCAGCGTAATGCTCGAGTACGTATAGTCCGGTCAGACTATGCTACCTATGACTATACAACGGGTTCTAACTACAACTATATTGCAAACATCGACAATATGAGCATTACCGATATGAGCGGAGGAGCTACCATCGTCTTCAGTGCTTCCGAGACTGCACTAGACTTTGGAGAGATCAAGCTAGGCGAATCTTCTCAAAAGAGTCTCGAGCTACGCTATGAGGGGTTAGACACGGCACCCACTATGGAGATTACAGAAGCAGACGCCTCTATGTACACCTACTCTGCAGAGGGGGGTGATGGCCTCCAAACGGTCACCGTGACATGCCGGGCGATACGTCGTGGAGCTACTAAGGCTGTGCTACATATAGTGTATGGCGAGCAAAGCATTGATGTGACTTTGACTGCTGTAGGGGTCAAGGCCAATGAAGATCAACTATTCAGTGGTGGTGACGGATCTGAAAAAAATCCCTACCTCATCTCCAGCGACCTTGATCTTGTAGAGCTATCTGATCTTGTTGAAAAAAGTCGAAACACCTTCAGCGGGAAATTCTTTAGGATGACTAATGATATTAGTCTGATAAACATCAAGAACTACCGTCCCATCGGCAACAATTTCGATCGCACGCCTGAGAGTGAAGGCTATCTTCGTCCCTTCTCTGGTACTTTCGATGGAGGTAACCATACTGTCAGTGATCTAAATATGAGTAGGAGTTTCAACTCTTTCTGCGGCCTTTTTGGGATCGTCAATGGTGCAACCATTAAAAATATCACAGTCTCAAAGAGTAAGATCTATGCACAGTATGGTGTTGCAGCTGTCGTAGGTGTCGCACTAGGTAGTACTGTCATAGATAATTGTCACACCACAGCAAGTGTAGAGATATCTAATGAGCGCTTTTATGCTGCGGGCATATGCGGAGGCTTTTTGCAGGATGGTGAGGGACTTATTACCGATTGTACTAATCTTGCCACAGTAAGAGGCAAGTGGGGTATGTCTGCTGGTATCTTGGCGAGCAATGATCAGCCAGGACTACGTATCCAACGCTGTGGAAACCAAGGAGCGATCACTGACGAAAACTCTTACGTAGGGGGCATCGTAGCGAGTACCAGTAAGGCGATCAGCATTACTGACTGCTACAATACGGGTGAGATCTATATGCTCAATGGTCAAGGTGCCAGCAACACGCGTGGAGCTGGTATCTTGGGCTCTGTTCAGAACTTTCAAGATGGGCTTATTCAGATCAGCAACTGCTACAATGCGGGAGTCTTTAACCTGACGGCTCAGCACATGCACCCCATCTTCGATGCGGAAGTGTTTTTCGACGAAGAGTTTATCCAGCTACACAATAATTACTACTCACAAGAGATTAACTCTTTTCCCTTCGATCAGAGCGTATCGGTAGAAAACTCTGTTATCAACGTCCCCGTTGCTACGATGAAGTCAACCGACTTCCTCCAGATGCTTAATACCTCAACACCCCCAGTTTGGGCATTCGTTGAGGGTCAAAACAAAGGTTTCCCACTGCCTATCGGTAAGAACGACACGGGCATACAGATGCCTGACAATAGCCTCTCACCAGCTATTATGGTCATCAATGGGCAGCTAGTCATCTGTGATCCCAATGCGCAAGTCGAGGTCTACGACATCGAGGGACGCAACGTCTATGCTGACCAAGGTAGACTGCCTCAAGGTATCTATATCGTAAAGGTGGTAACCGATGGAGATGTACATATCCAGAAGATTATACTTTAATCTAAGGAGGCTGTTGCCTTTGGCAATAGTCTCCTAAAGGTGCCTCTTTATCGAGGAGTGATTTCTACAGAGTGACGGGGCTGTGTCAATAGTCCATTTGTCGTTTGAGAGAGGGGG
>CAMCJO010000122.1 GCA_945875135.1 uncultured Porphyromonas sp. | reverse complement strand
CATCGATTCCAAGAGGGGGTCCAGTTAGCTCCGTCAAGGCTGTTGTAAATGTCGACGAGAGCTTGCTTCTCATCAGCGGGGATAGAGGACTCGCCAGTGGTGGTACCATCGGCTCTGAGCTCTTGTAGTGCAGGTTGAGGTACAGAGAGCTTCACTAGCTCAGCATTTTGAGCCTGCAGACCTAGCGAGCAGAGAGCTATGGCACAGCCAGCTATACAGGTCTTGCGTAATTGAGTAATTGTTTGGATCATATCGGTTTATGTTAGTGTATAGAATGTTTTTGGGAGTGGAGATATACAATCTACCTACCACCTGCAAGCGAAGATACGAAAAAAAATGGCGAGTAAACAATCTCTTTGCTCCTCCTCCAGTGCTGACGCTTATATACAATGAGCTCATCGACCTCTCTACTGCTCGCTTGTCGCTCATGTGTAGCTCTTGACAGAGCGATTGTAATGCGTTACTCCTGGCTGGGGAAGTTCAATGCCGGCTCGTTACAATAATTTAGAACAGATTACATATCGACACGACGCTGTGTCGGGGAAAATCGATTTCCACGTGGAGGTTTTGAAATATCCAGGTGGAGATGGAAAATTCTCCACGTGGGCGCGAAATAAAACTTCGGAAGAATGAAATGAAACTTCGGAGGAATCAAATGAAACTTCGGAGGAATTTTTTGACGCCCACGTGGAAAATAAAAAATACCCACGTGGATATTCGAGAAAGGAGGGGATCGGACGAATTCTCCTGTAAAGATATGTAAATGGAGATTAGAGGTGAGAGGTTAGGGATCAGAATGGATCGGAGCTATCGGAATGATCAGACATCTAGCTTCTCACCTCTAATCTCTAATTTCGTACCTTAGCGACATGAAATGCTCTCGAAGAGATGAGATACGTCGTGATCCGACTCGTATGAGGAGGCTCCTACGCACCATAACGCTGTCGCTATGGGGGGCGGTCCTCGTGGGTGTCGTCTACTACTTTGCCGTGGTCTATCGAGCACCTCAGCCTAAGACGGCTCGTGTAGAGACCCGCTCTCAGACGGAGTGGCACGATGTGCCGATTGCGGAGGTGGGGGCCGGTGAGGTCTACGAAGAGCTGGAGCAGTACAGCACGCTCTATGCGCTGGAGTACCTACTGGACGATGACTCGATATGGCCCAATGTGGAAGCAAACAGGCTACAGCTCTTCGATCTTTACGAAGGGGAGGAAGACGACGAAGAAGAGGAAGTAATAGTGGTGTCGACAAAATCTACCTCGACGTCTAAGGCCTCGGCAGACAAGTCACAAGCACAGTCTCCCAGGCGTCAGGGTATGATCTCTGAGTGGGACTATCTCTTTCAGCGGTATGGTGAGCGGTATGGTTGGGACTGGTATGTCTTAGCGGCGATAGCTTATCAGGAGTCCAAGTTTCGTGCAGAGATCGTCGGCATGGGGGGGGCTACGGGGCTGATGGGTATTATGCCCGCTACGGGGCGTCGCTATGGATACAGTCGTGCTAAGCTCAAGCATGCCGAGAGCTCCGTCCGTATAGCCTGCATGGCACTGCAAGACTTCGGTCGCGCCTTTGCCCATATCACTGATGCGGAGCAGCGGATGAAGTTTACCCTCGCTTCTTACAATTCGGGCAGTGCGCATGTCCTCGATGCGCGTCGTCTGGCGGAGGACGCAGGCTTAGACCCTGATCGCTGGGACGGCTCTGTGGAGCTCTATATGGTTCGCCTGAACGAGCCGAAGTACTACAACCATCCACTCGTGCAGCATGGTCGTGCTAATGGCGATCACACGGTGCGCTACGTGACAGAGGTCTTCAACCGAGCGCAATCTTATAAATCGAAAGTGCAATATGCTACAGCTGAATAATGTCTCTCTAAGTTTCGGCAATAGAGTCCTCTTTACGGACATCTCGCTCTCGCTCCTAGAGGGTGACAAGGTGGGGCTCGTTGGGGTCAATGGGACGGGCAAGTCCTCGCTACTGCGCATCATCATGGGCGAGCTAGAGCCAGACAGCGGGACGATCACGCGGCGCAACGGGCTGCGCATCGGCTACCTCTCTCAGCAGCATCGCTTTGCAGAGGGGGTGCGGGTGATTGATGCGGTCTTTTCGCCACATGACCCCACGGCGCATCTCGTGGGTGCCTGGCAGAGTGCCGTGGAGCGAGGCGATGCGGAGGCGCAGGAGCGACTTCTACCCGATATGGATCGTCTCTCTGCGTGGCAATATGAGCAGGAGGCGACAGCCATACTGCACGCCCTACGTATCACCGATGTGGAGCGTCCTATGGAGCTGCTCTCTGGCGGTGAGGTCAAGCGGGTAGCACTTGCTGGAGTTTTGCTCCAGCAGCCTGATCTCTTGATCCTCGATGAGCCGACGAACCACCTAGACCTAGAGGTGATCGAGTGGCTCGAGGGTTACCTCTCGCGCTCACGACTCACGCTCCTACTGGTGACTCACGACCGCTACTTCCTCGATCACATCTGTACCCGTATCGTGGAGATGGATCAGCAGCAGCTTTATAATTATGAGGGCAACTATGAGACCTTCCTCACCAAGCGGCAAGAGCGTCTAGAGCAAATGGCGCAGACGAGTGATCGACTGGCTAATATCTATCGTCAGGAGCTGGTCTGGATGCGTGCTACCCCGCAAGCGCGAGGTGGTAAGCAGCGCGCCCGCAAGGAGCACTTCGCGGAGTTGTCTCAGGAGCTATCCCAGGCGCGGCAGATACTGCGTGAGCAGACGACCATCGAGCCTCTTCACTCGTCCGTTCGCCTAGGCAAGCAGGTGATCGAGCTGGAGGGTGTCTCCAAGAGCTTTGAGGAGTCGAAGCCACTCATCCGAGACTTTGACTACACTTTCTCACGCAGAGATCGTGTCGGTATCGTCGGTCCCAATGGTTGTGGCAAGACGACTCTGCTTAAGATGATCATCGGCGAGCTAGAGCCAGACAGCGGATCGGTGCTTATCGGAGAGACGGTGCAGATCGGTTACTTCGGACAGAAACTGCCGAACTACGCCCCTGACAAGCGGGTGATCGACATAATCTCCGACATAGCCAGTCACATTACAGATCCTGTGACGGGTCAGTCGGTCTCAGCTACGCAACTACTGCAGAGGTTTCTCTTCACCAGTGATCGTATCTACACGCCTGTATCGCTGCTCAGTGGCGGTGAGCTCAGACGACTCTATCTCTGTACGGTGCTGATGGCTAGCCCCAACCTGCTCATACTCGATGAGCCGACGAATGATCTAGACATTACAACGCTGGGCGTGCTGGAGAGCTACCTTAGCTCCTTCGAGGGTGTCCTTATTATTGTGACGCACGACCGCTACTTCCTGGACAAGCTCGTGGAGCACCTCTTCGTTTTCGAGCGGGGAGGGCATATTCGCGACTTCCCGGGCAACTTTACCCAGTATCGTCTGCAGCAAGAGGTCGAGGCGCAGCAAGCGGCTGAACAGGCTACGCCACAGGAGACCAAAAGCACGGCACCCGCAGCCAGTCAGGCGACTCGGCAAGGCAATCGAAAGAAGCGACGCAGCTATCGTGAGGAGCAAGAGTTTCAGCAACTGGAGCAGCAGATCCCGCAGCTCGAGGGACGCATTGCGGAGCTAGAGCAGCGGATGTCTTCGGGGAGCCTTAACAACGAAGAGCTGATCAAAGCGGGAGAGGATATTGCACAGGCGCAGCAAGAGATGGAGCAAGCGTCTGAGCGTTGGTTTGAACTAGCTGCTATCGAAGAGGAAGCATGAGACTAAGACTACCCATCTGGCTGGCTCGCCAGCTATATAGTCGCGAGAATCGTCGTCACAGCAAGGTGTACGCCTTGGTGCGCTTTGCGATCCCAGCCATAGCACTGAGCCTAGCGGTCATGCTCTTAGGCATTGCTATTATGGACGGCTTTCAGTACAGCGTCCGTGATACGGTGCGGCTCGTGACAGGCGATGTGATCCTCTGCGAGTATGGCAAGCAGCCGATAGACCTAGACAATGTGATCACCCTGACGCCCCAGATGACGCAACGAATGAGCGAGATGCCAGAGATAGTCTCCGTGCGCCCCGTCCGTACAGCTGTTGGCATGATCAAGACCGACAGTACCTATCAGGGGGTGGCCGTCACGGGGGTAGACGACTTCACATTCCTCAAGCCACTCTGCGCTATGGGAGACTTGTCTGACACGATACTTGCTGAGGGGGCCAACCCGATCGTCCTGCCTAAAGCCTCTGCGCAGAAGCTAGGACTAGCGATCGGAGACAAGGTCGTGCTCTACTTCCTAGGCGACAAGGTGTCGGTGCGCTCCTTTACGCTGATAGCGATACTGGAGCTGACCAACACGGCACAGCCTCTCGCCTATGTGACCAACGACCTGCTAGGACGTGTGGGGGGCTGGCAACCAGATCAGTACACACGCATTGAGATCCTCGCAAAGAGCAGGGATCGCTCGCTCCTAGAGATGGAGACCTCGCTCTCAGACCAGTTGATTCAGTCGCTCTCGGAGCCTGGCGTCACCAAGGAGACGCTGGGGATCTACACCGGCTCTCAGATCAATGGCGGGGTCTACCAGTGGATCGACTCGCTACGGCCGAATGTGCAGATACTGCTGGTGCTGATGGCTCTGGTGGCGGCCTTTACAATGATCAACGCACTCCTGATCATTATCCTAGACTTGACGCAGACCATCGGCTTGCTCAAGGCACTCGGCATGACCTATCGATCGCTCACGACGATGAGTCTGGCGATCGCTCTACGCATTATCGCCTGGGGGATGCTCTGGGGCAACCTCCTAGCGGGCGTCATCATCTGGAGCCAGTACCAGTGGCAGTGGCTCACGCTCGACCCGAATGTCTACTACATCTCGCACGTCGCGATGCGCATCCGCCCTGTGGCGTGGATCGTGGTCAATGTGGCGACGCTCCTGCTCTGCCTCCTGCTCTTACTTCTCCCGGCACGCATCATCCAGCGGATCTCGCCGACGACGGCACTTCGCTTCGAATAACTACGACTGACTATGACGAAAAGCTCTATCGCTCCTCACAAAGGAGGTCTTGTGCAAACTATCTTTCAGGAGATAAAGGTCCTCTTACTGGGGTTCAGTCAAGTGTTTCTCTTGCAAAGTGCTTTGTCAGGTGTCCTGATCTTGGCGGGACTCTTCTGCAACTCTTGGCAGCTAGCACTCTTAGCTCTTCTGGGCTGTTTGGTCTCTAGGGCGGTCGCTGCGCTCTGGCGAGACACGAAGTCGGAGATAGCCGATGGCCTCTACGGCTTCAACGGTACTTTGGTGGGTATCGCCATAGGGGTCTACTGGGAGATCAGTTGGCTCTCGATACTTCTGCTGGTGCTTGGGGCGGCTCTCTCCACCTGGTTGGCACGAACCTTCCGTCGGCATGCTCAGCTACCCGGGCTGACAGCACCTTTTATCATCGCTGTATGGGTGCTACTCCTCGTGAGCATGCTAGCTCCGCAAGGGGTAGGACTCCTCGACTCTGTGGCGCAGCTAGAGGAGGGACAGTCACAGTGGCGCATGCTCGGGGTGGCACTTGGGGATAGTGTCGGGCAGGTGATGTTTCAGGCGAATGTCTTGACCGGCGTCCTCTTCTTCCTGGCTATCGCCTGGGAGTCACGTCGCAAAGCTCTCTACACCTTGCTGGGAGTACTCATTCCGATGCTTGCGATCCCCTTCGTACCAGAGACTGTATGGCGCGAAGGCTTGCTGGGCTACAACGCCGTGCTCTGTGCCATCTATTGGGCTAGTACGAGCGAGCGACGCTTGCTCTACGCAGTCGTCTCCGTAGTGCTCTCTGTGCTCCTAGAGCTACTCGCACTCTATGCAGGTTTGATCCCGCTGACGGCTCCTTTTGTACTGTCCGTATGGATTGTATGGCTATGGAGTAGACGTCGTCAGTTAGCAGTCGCTAAGAGGTAAGGTTAGACTGCTGAGCATAGTACGAGGCGAGGGGGGTTGCACCGCAAACATTTAATGCTTAACTTTGTACGAGTAATAGGAGTGCTTCCTCCTAGGGGAGCTTTCCGCTTTTGTGCAAACGCTTTGCATACACATTAAAAATACAATATAACTCTCATGACAAAAGTAGGTATCAATGGTTTTGGTCGTATCGGCCGACTAGTCTTCCGCGCTTCGATGAAGCGTGATGATCTCGAGGTAGTAGCAATCAACGACCTCATCGATGTCGAGTATATGGCATATATGCTCAAGTATGACTCTGTACATGGACGCTTCGACGGCACGGTCGACGTACAGGATGGCATGCTCGTAGTCAACGGTCGCAAGATCCGTGTGACAGCTGAGAAGGAGCCACGCCTGATCAACTGGGGCGCTGCTGGCGTAGAGTATGTCGTAGAGAGTACAGGACGCTTCCTCACCAAGGAGCTCTCACAGGGACACATCGAGGCTGGTGCTAAGTATGTCGTCATGTCGGCTCCCTCTAAGGACGATACACCTATGTTCGTCACAGGTGTCAACCTTGAGAAGTATGTCCCTGGTACGCAGTTCGTCTCCAACGCTTCCTGCACGACCAACTGTCTCGCTCCGCTTGTAAAGGTGCTCAACGACAACTTCGGCGTAGAGCAGGGTCTCATGACCACCGTCCACGCTGCTACGGCTACACAGAAGACGGTCGACGGTCCCTCTCTCAAGGACTGGCGTGGCGGTCGCTCCGCTATCGGCAACATCATCCCCTCCTCGACAGGTGCTGCTAAGGCTGTCGGCAAGGTGATCCCCGAGCTCAATGGTAAGCTCACGGGTATGTCCTTCCG
>CAMCJO010000121.1 GCA_945875135.1 uncultured Porphyromonas sp. | reverse complement strand
CCTGACGAAGACAGTACCTACATCTTGCCTTTCCTCAGATGGTGGGACGGAGGTGATGGTATCAAGGCTTTTGAATCAGCTCGTGGTAGTAAGCAGGAGTCTTACGATCCCGCTTTTGACTCCTACGTCTATAATACGGGCAACAAGCTACAACCCTCTATCTCATACGTCGTCGGTGCGTATGCACAGATGGTTATGTCTCCTGAGGTTCTGACCAGTCCTAGCTTCTACGCCTTTATGAAGAAGAATGGATTCGAACCTGCTGGTAAGCCTGAAAACTCAATGCAGTTCTTTACCTCTGAAAATTACAAGCAGACGACCGTCTACTCCGTAGTGGCACCCATAGACCTAGGTGAGGGCTACACAATGCCCACGGCGTTAGTCTTTGCTATGAAGAATCCAGAACTAAGTAGCATACCCTATCCGATGCTAAATTGGCAAGCCACGTTAGATGAGATCAAGACCTTTGAGACTCAAGCAGGTTTTACTGGTCCTAAAGAGTCTACAGTAAAGGATGGAGAAGTAAAACGCTACCAATTCTCCAAGAAAACAGAGAAAGATGAGTTTACTGAGTTGTTCATTCGCCTGTATGACTTCCGAGATGGAAAGCTCATCAAGGCGACATCGATTGCAATACCTAACGATTACATCTACCAAATCAATGGGGATGCTCTCAATCCATACCAGTACTTCATCGATATGATCAAGAAGGATGGATACACCTCTCGCAAGGGAGACAATGGTCGCCAGGTATATGACAATCAAGCAAAGGGGAACAAGTTCACCTTTGAGACTTGGAGCAATGTCAAGGTCAACGGATTTACTATGAAGGGTGCTGGTATGGCTTTCGTACCCTTCGATGGCCCGGATGAAATTGACTACTAAACGATAGACCGTACTGGCTACGGTTTGCACTTAAAGGACGAGAGACTGTTGCGATTGCGACAGTCTCTCTTTTTGTTAGTCCTATTTGAACAAGATTCTGTATCTTTGTGGGCATATCTCATACGAAAGCTCCAATGAAGAAACCGTTTAAGGAATACCAGTCTGCTGACTTTGCACAGATCAATCAGGAGATGCTCGCTCTGTGGAAGAAGGAGCAGCTCTTCCACCGCTCGCTACATCAGCGTGAGGATGCGCCGCTATTTACCTTCTATGAGGGTCCTCCCTCGGCCAATGGTATGCCTGGCATTCACCACGTCATAGCACGCTCTATCAAGGATATCATCTGTCGCTACAAGACGATGCACGGCTACCGTGTGGATCGTCGCGCTGGCTGGGATACGCACGGCCTGCCAGTAGAGCTGGGAGTCGAGAAGAAGCTCGGCATCACCAAGGATGCGATCGGCAAGACGATCTCTGTCGCTGAGTACAACCAGACTTGCCGCAAGGAGGTGATGAAGTACACCGCTGAGTGGGAGTCGCTGACCAAGCAGATGGGTTACTGGGTCGATATGGAGCACCCCTACGTAACCTACAAGAATAAGTATATCGAGACACTTTGGTACCTCCTCAAGGAGCTATACAAGAAGGGGTTACTATACAAAGGACTATCCATACAGCCCTACAGCCCCGCGGCTGGTACGGGTCTAAGCTCGCACGAGTTGAATCAGCCGGGCTGCTATCGTGATGTCAAGGATACGGTCTGTACCGCACAGTTTCGCATCATCGATGCCCCCGAGTTTCTTCGTGGTCGTGGCGAGAGCTTCTTCCTAGCGTGGACCACCACGCCGTGGACGCTCCCATCGAACACGGCGCTCTGCGTGGGTCCCTCGATCGAGTACTGTGCTGTGGAGACGTTCAACCCCTACAGCGACATGCCGATCACGGTGGTACTTGCCACGGCACTTCTAGGCAGCTACTTCGACGCTGAGAGCGAGGTGAGCGAACTGCCTGAGACGTGGGACAAGGAGACCTACAAGAAAGCTCCCTGGCACCGCATCTCAACCTGCAAGGGTAGCGATCTCGTTGGCATTCACTACGAGCAGCTCATACCGTGGGTCAATCCTGGCGAGGGTGCCTTCCGAGTCATCCCCGGTGATTATGTCAGCACTGAGGATGGTACCGGTATCGTACACATTGCGCCGACCTTCGGTGCCGACGATGAGCGCGTTGCTAAGGCGGCGGGCGTTCCCCCTCTTCTGATGATCGACAATAAGGGACAGCAGCGCCCGATGGTCGACCTGAAGGGACGCTTCTACAAAATCGAGGCTCTCGATCATCAGTTCCTCAAGGAGTCGGTAAACGTACCGCTCTACGACACCTACGCAGGACGCTATGTCAAGAAGGATTACGACCCCAACGACACACCTGACAAGGAGACGCTAGACGTAGAGATCTGCGTCATGCTCAAGCATGAGAATCGCGTCTTCCGAGTCGAGAAGCATACGCACAACTACCCCCACTGCTGGCGCACCGACAAGCCGATCCTCTACTACCCGCTAGACAGCTGGTTCATCCGCTCTACCGCTTGCCGTGAGGAGATGATGAGCCTCAATGAGACGATCGACTGGCATCCCGCAGCGATCGGTGCAGGACGCTTCGGCAAGTGGCTGGAGAACCTCCAGGACTGGAACCTCTCCCGCAGTCGCTACTGGGGTACTCCTCTACCTATCTGGCGCACTGAAGATGGCGACGAGGAGCTCTGCATCGGTTCTGTCGAGGAGCTATACAAAGAGTGCGAGCGCGCTGTGCAGGCTGGCGTCATGTCGACCAATCCGCTCGCAGGCTTTACCCCTGGCAACTACAGCGAGGAGAACTATGACAAGATCGATCTGCACCGACCCTACGTCGATGAGATCACGCTCGTGGCGCAGGACGGCAAGCGTCCGATGCGTCGTGAGAGCGACCTAATCGATGTGTGGTTTGACTCGGGGGCTATGCCTTTTGCGCAGGTGCACTACCCCTTCGAGCATCGTGAGGAGGTCGAGAGTGGCAAGGTTTTCCCCGCCGACTTCATCGCTGAGGGCGTCGACCAGACACGTGGTTGGTTCTTTACGCTTCACGCTATCGCTACGATGACCCAGGGGAGCATAGCCTTTAGAAATGTCCTCGTCAACGGGCTCGTCCTCGACAAGGATGGCAACAAGATGAGCAAGCGACTAGGCAATGCGGTCGATCCCTTTGGTATCATCCAGCAGTACGGCTCAGACCCACTACGCTGGTACATGATCACCAATGCCAATCCGTGGGAAAACATCCGCTTCGACCCGAAGGGCGTCGAGGAGGTGAGCCGCAAATACTTCGGCACGCTCTACAACACCTACCAGTTCTTCGCACTCTATGGCAACTTGGACGGCTTCGATCCTTCCGTTGCCCAGATCCCCTATGCGGATCGTCCTGAGATCGATCGCTGGATCCTCTCGCGTCTCAACTCGCTCATCAAGGAGGTCGACGGCAAGCTGGCAAGCTACGACCCGACACCCGCAGGACGTGCCATCGAAAACTTTGTCACAGAGCATCTGAGCAACTGGTATGTGCGTCTCTCGCGCAAGCGCTTCTGGGCGGGCTCTATGACCGACGACAAGCTCAGCGCCTATCAGACGCTCTACCAGTGTCTCTCGGTAGTAGCTCAGCTGATGGCACCCATTGCGCCCTTCTACGCAGATAGGCTCTACCGTGACCTGCACGATGACGCAGCATCGGTACACCTCACAGACTACCCCGTGGCAGACGAGGCGCAGATAGATCTAGACCTAGAGCGCAGCATGGAGCTGGCTCAGATCTACTCGACTCTAGTCCTCTCACTACGTCGCAAGGTCAATATCAAGGTGCGTCAACCGCTCAGCGCGATCATGCTACCGGTCAATGACCCCGCCGACAAGATGCACATGGAGCAGGTACACGACCTACTACTCAGCGAGGTTAATGTGAAGGACATCCGCTTCGTCGATCCCTCCGACTCCATTTGGGTACGCACGGTCAAGCCTAACTTCAAGGCTCTAGGGCCTAAGGTGGGCAAGAATATGAAAGCACTTGCAGCTCAGATCAATGCGCTCACACCCGAGCAGATCAATGAGCTAGAGCAGACGGAGCACCTGACCCTGACGGTCGGTGATCAGCCTATTGTGGTGGACCTCCAGGATGTACAGATCATCGCTCAGGATATACCAGGGTGGACGGTCGCCAACGAGGGTCGTCATACGGTGGCTCTAGACATCACGCTCACGCCCGAGCTGATCGCTGAGGGCACAGCGCGTGAGTTTGTCAACCGCATACAGAACCTCCGCAAGCAGTCTGGCTACGAGGTCAACGATCACATCGAGCTAATCGTCATGGCTCCCGATGAGGTTGTAGAGGCTCTCCGCACCCATCAGGAGTACGTCCAGACGCAAGTACAGGCCGATACGATCGATTACTCCGAGGTACTCAGCGATGCCGAGGAGATCGACCTAGACGGCACCTTGATAGCGGTACAAATCAGCAAAGTATAAACACAATTCACGGCGTCTATAGGCGATCAAGCTTTCGCACCAGAGAGACTTCGTCTACAGCGCACTAATAGGTTCACAGATAGTATGGAAGATAGCAGCAAGAAACGATACAATCCAGAGGAGCTCGAAGAGTTTCGCATACTCATCGAGAAGAAGATCGCTCAGGCTCGTGAGGATCTCAACATGCTCCGAGCTGAGAATGCCAACGACATCAGCGACACGACGCCCACCTACAAGGATCTAGACGAGGGAGCTATCACGCAGGCTCGTCTTGAAAACGATGCACAGGCACAGCGTCTGCAGGACTTCATCGAGAAGCTCGAGGCAGCTCTCCTACGTATCCAAAACGGCACCTACGGCATCTGCTCTGTCACGGGCAAGCTCATACCCAAGGAGCGTCTCCGTGCGGTACCTCATACGACCAAGAGCATCGAGGCCAAGCTCAATCGCGACAAGCTTAAGTAAAGTCAGTCATTTCCCTTATGACTCGTACTAGCCAGCGCCACTGGATTGTCGCAGGGCTCATTCTGCTCCTCATTGTCATAGATCAGGTTGTCAAGATCTGGATCAAGACACACATGTACGTCGGTCAGGAGTACCACATCTTTGACTGGTTTCGCATCTACTTTGTAGAGAACCGTGGCATGGCTTACGGTGTGGAGCTAGGTAGCAAGCTCCTCCTGACCGCCTTCCGCATCATAGCCATGGCTGGACTAGCCGTTTGGCTCACACGCTTCGTCCGGCAGTCTCGCCACTACTCGCTGAGCTTCTGCTGCATCATAGGGCTGGTGCTGGCGGGAGGCATTGGCAATCTCATCGACTCCCTCTTCTACGGGCAGCTCTTCACCTCCTCCATCGGACAGGTGGCGCAGTTTGTCCCGACCACCGCTGGAGCTGTGGGGTACGCCCCGTGGTTTGAGGGGCATGTGGTCGATATGCTCTACTTTCCCATCTTCACGACAGTGCTACCTGAGTGGTTTCCGATAGGTGGTGGGTCGGCGTATACCTTCTTCAGCCCTATCTTCAACATCGCCGACAGCTGCATCACCATAGGCGTGCTGGCGCTGCTCATTTGCTATCCACGCACCACGACACGCGCCCTCGATCGGCTCTGGCTCTACCTCCGTGGCAAGCATCGCCGCACGGGTCAGCGAGCTAAGTAAGTAACCTCACAAGTTATGCGGGCTGACAGCGTCAAGGTCTCTCTGCTCAAGTTTGGGCTACTAAGCATGCTGCTGCTCCTACTCGGGAGTGGCTGCAAAAGACGCTCGTGGCAACGCATACCAAATGATAAGCTCGAGCAGCTACTCACGGAGCTATACACAGCTCGTGGCGTAGGTCAGACGCTCTACCTAAGCTCCGACCAACAAGACTCGATCTACGCCTCCATACTCCAGTCGCACGGCGTATCTCAAGAGGATCTAGACAGCACCATCTACTACCTCTCAGCTTCGAAGGCAAAGCTGCTTCAGAAGATCATCGCTCAGTCCTCCGCCAGCATACAGCGAGAGGTCGAGATACTGGAGCGCACGACAGGCTTCTTCAAGTTTGGTCTGGAGGGTGACGAGGGCAACTTCTACTCACCACTACCCGACTCGCTCTCGTGTCGTGTCACTCCGCTCTCGACCTATCCTATCCGCATCAGCAAGGAGCAGAGCAGCTTCCTCTGGAAGGTGGCTCTCGCAGACATTCCCAACCTCCCCGATACCATTCATCAGATAGAGATACAGGGCCTCGTCAGCGGTACGCAGCTACCCGAAGAGTCCCAGATGCCCTACATCGCCATCTCCAAGCAGCTCGATGCCACGCCTCCGCCCCTAGCTATGGAGAGTGCGTCAATGCAGCTGCCTATCGGAGGCACCTTCGTGCTAACCCTAGGGGCAGCTACTCCAGAGAAGACGGCAGAGCCTACGGAAGAGCCAGAGCCTACAAGCTATATGGATAGCGTCTCAAGTAGTCTGGATGATCTTAGGTCGAGTGACCTGACGGGTAATGCTGTGGACGATCTCCCCGTGAGCCGACCACGCAAAGAGCCTGTACGCACGGCCCCACACTTCTCCGTGGGCGATACCATCTCGATCTCTATCTACAGCCAGCCGTCAGACTATCTGGGTACGCAGTCGCTACACTTCAGACTACAAGAGCTGCGCATCATCGCTCGCTAGGAGCTACGCATAGCACCTGCAGCAAGCTCAGCAGCAGACCGATGGCACGACAGATCATCCTCCACCCAGGCGAGCGGATCGCCCTCCGACAGCTACGTTACCATGGCGAGCTGCTCCACTCCGTACTACTCACCTACCACGATCGTGAGCGAGGCGTCGAGCTAACGCCCTGGCAGCACGACGAACCGCCCCACACGCTCTACTACTCCGGCACGTGGAGCCTCATCGAAGACGC
>CAMCJO010000120.1 GCA_945875135.1 uncultured Porphyromonas sp. | reverse complement strand
GGAACTTTTCGGCTCCAAGGTAGGAAGCCTCTATTAGCTAGTAATAATTCGTACCTTTGTGATCTAAAGGCACAGCGTCATTCAACAACGCAAACGGAGGACAAACGAACGACAAAAATAGATAGGAGAAAGCTAGTAATAGAGCAGTGTTTGAGACGAGAGCAGGGTATCGAGATTTATCTCCCGTTGTCTTGCTTTTGTTGTTTCTTTGTTGTTACTTTGTTGCTCGGATAAAATGAGCAACAAAAATGAACGCAAACGAACCCGTCAAGCTACGCAAACGAAAGACACGCACGGGGCTGTACAGCCTCTATCTAGACACCTACGCTAACGGCAAACGCACATACGAGTACCTGCGCCTATACCTCGTACCAGAGAAGACACGAGAGGACAAACGGAAGAACAAGGAGACGCTCCAGCTAGCGGAGGCGATCCGTGCTAAGCGAGTGATCGAGTTCCACGAGGGGCGGTACGGATTTGACACGAGCGAGCAGGACAAGGTGCTACTCTTCGACTACTTCGAGGCGCAGACAGAGGGGCAAAAACGCAAGACATCGGACAGCTGGGGCAGTTGTCTCCAGTACATCAAGAGGTACGAGAGGCGTAGGAACATAACATTTGCCGAGGTAACGTCTGAGTGGGTTAAGGGCTTCAAGGAGTTTCTCGAGGCGCAGGAGTTAGCTCAGAATACCAAGTCGCTATACTTCGCCAAGCTCCGTGCCTGCATTAATAAGGCGTACCGAGAGGGCATCATAACGGACAACCCCCTCAAGCGGGTCGGGAGCATCAAGCTCGAGGAGAGCAAGCGGGAGTACCTCACAATAGAGGAGGTGCAGAGACTAGTAGAGACGGACTGCGACAGCGAGGTGGTCAAGCGGGCATTCCTTTTCTCCTGCCTCACAGGACTACGCAAGAGCGACATTATGCAACTACAATGGGGATACGTACACAAGGAGGGCGACTATACACGCATCACATTTCGCCAGCGCAAGACGGGCGGGCAGGAGTACTTAGATATAACACACGAGGCTCGGGAGCTTATGGGGGAGGAGCGAGGAGCGGAGGAGTTAGTCTTTGACTCCTTCCCCGCTATGTCAACTGTAAGCGCAGTTATCAACGTATGGACAGCACGGGCAGGCATACGCAAGCACATCACATTCCACAGCGCACGCCATACCTTCGCAACGATGATGCTAACGCTCGGCACCGACCTCTACACCGTCAGTAAGCTCCTCGGGCATAAGGACATCAAGACGACCGAGATCTACGCTAAGATCGTGGACAAGGGCAAGCAGGAGGCGGTCGCTCGTATACCATCCATACTGAACAAGGAGTAGCGGGCAACTATCCAGCAATATCGGATAGTTCAAAAAGTTACCAACCTTTGGTAAGTTTCAAGACGCAAAGAGGGGGCGCATCGTGAGGTGCGCCCCTTACTTATACCATTTTCGTAGGGTCACGCAATTGGTCGGTAGCGGTTACTTGTCGTACCGTTTGGCTATTTCGATCAGCTTGTCCCTATAGTTGTAGATGTGGCTCAAGTCGCCATCTGGCAAGTCCACATTCTCCTCCAGCTTGTCCTCCGTGATAAATGAGATGCGTCGTATATCCCGATAATTAAATCGGAGTCGGCAGACCGTCTGAGTGACCTTGCCGTCTATGATAACGGCAAAGTATCGCTTAGTGTCCTTGTAAGAGATGCGGTCGGGACTGATGTACTCGCTTAGGATAGCCCGACAGATATGGTATGCGTCCATCTCCTCATCGGTTGTGTCAATGCCGTCATCAGTAGCACACTCCTCCAGTTCCTCGGCGGGCTCCTCAGCTGGTTTGTTCGCAGGCTCACTCTCTTTCATTGCGACCTTCAGCCGATCAGCGATGATGTCGTTAATGTAGAGAGATATAGACCGTTTGAGGAGCGGTTGAAACTCCTCGACAACACGCTGAGTCACGATGCCCGTATACAGCTGCTTGACGACGTAGCGAGTGAAGTCGGGACTCGGGTCGGTTAATTCAGTTTGGATCACCGCCCGAAGCTCTCCGAGATACTTCAGCTCATTAGCAGTCGAGAGGACGGTTTCGACGTTGAAGTACGACTTGTGGAATTTCTTCAGCTCCTCGATCTGGGCATCCTTGAGTGCCTGCAGGTTCACCTCAAGAAATGGAACGGTGTCCATTTGATTAGGCTTCTCAAGGTCGGTGTAAAACCGCCAGATGATACCATTGGTCAGTACTCCAAACTTAGCGGTCGATACCCCGAAGTATCTTAAGAGTTGATTGTCGTATAGCGACAAGTCCTGCGCCCAGTGCTTGCACTCAATCAGTATCACGGGTTCGCCATCCTTTAGGATTGCATAGTCGATCTTCTCACCTTTCTTCGTCCCGATGTCGCAAGTGTACTCGGGCAAGACCTCAGTCGGGTCAAAGACATTGTACCCTAGAGCCGTGAGCATCGGCATGATCAGTGCATTCTTTGTCGCCTCCTCGGTCTGCAGATTGTCCTTTATTTTGTCAATCTTCTGACCGATCTGGAGGATCATATCTTTCAAGTCCATATCTATATTAGTTGAGGTTATTATGCGAAGTAAGCGACGCTGGCACGGACACGCCACAGCCCTACAACGTGGGAGATGGGGATTTCAAAGTCCTCATACATATCATTGTCCGATCGGGCTATCCAGTACTCTCTGCGCTTTGCGGGGTCATCGTGCTTGTATAGACGCTTGACGTAGTCCGTTATCGCCTTTGGGTCGGGGTCATCGGGGTCGTGCAGGACGATGGCAAACGCTTCACCAAAGGGTATCGACAACGGCTCATCGGGGCGAAACCACACACGAGAGACCGCCAGCCGAGACCCCTGCGGAAAGGTCGGAGCCATCGAGTCGCCCACCACGGGGACAATCATATCAGCCCGCACATCGGGCATCGTCCATACGCTCTCCACCTCGTTGATGTCCTCCGCAAGCGGATAGCCGTCATTGCCCCCCTTGAAAGGCTCGGAGAACATCGGTATCAGCTCCACCCCTAGCTCCTCCGCCAGCGCACGAGCCTTCTCCATTTTGTCCAGCGGAAATTCAGTCGGCTCCCTGCGTGGGTCGTGACCAGACAGCATATCGCCCTCGCCAGTGAGGAGCCACACCCGATTTATATCAGGGAATTTCTGAATAACCCTATCAGCCATTGAGGGGGTTATGCTCTTTGTTTTCTCATTTTGGATATCGTACAGAGCTTGCGCCCTGCTCAGTCCTATCTCAGTTGCCAGAGAGTTTACAGTAAGCCCAGTATGGGATAGGAGCTTCTCTAAGATTTCTTTTGCTGTCATAGTAGTGAGTATCAAGTAGTTCAGAAATTAACTGCAAGGTAGTTCAGAAAACGCTTGCATAGTTCAGAAAGTTTCTGTACCTTTGCAGTAACAAAGTAAGGGAGTACAAACGCCCCTACCAAAGTAATAACTACAAAGTAACGCAAACAACAAGAGAAAAACAAGAGTATGACACAGAAATGGGACTACACGGGGATAGAGTTCCCCACGATGCTGGACGACTTCTACGACCTAAAGCGTAAGCTGGACTTCGAGCTTGACACATACGGGCTAGGTGACGAGCTACAAGACGTGGACAACCTAACCACCGAGCCGACACGAGAGATGGCGGAGGAACTGACCGAGCATATCGAGACCTACAAGCAGATGACCGCCATCTGCGAGGAGCTACGCAGGAGGATCAACGGATACCTAGGATAACAACTAAAGGACAAGAGTATGACACTAGAAGAAATCAGAACAAATCTCGAGGAGCTAAAGCCCGAGGGAATGACTACAAGAGAGCTAATCGAAAAGCTAGCCCAGCTGAACTCAGCCATTGCGCAAGTAAAGCGAGCGATTGAAGAGCTAGACAACTACAAGCTAGGCAACGGAGTCGAAGCCTGCGACGAAGCTAGCGGGTCGATGTTCGCCGTCGTCAGTTGCTTGCAAGACCAAGAGCAACTCTACACAGATGCGGTGTGCGACTTGGAGTACGAGATTTTCAAGCGACTAGACAAGTAACAGCTAACGGATAAGAGTATGGAACTAGAAAAAGAGATCTACATAGAGGCGATGCAGGAGTGGGCATCAGAGTTTGCTCTAGAGGACAAGTCTCTAGAGTGGCTGACGGAGAAAAAGGAGATTGCGAGCAGAAGCATAGCTAACTGCGAGAAATCTGCCAAAGAGATACGAGAGTACATCATAAGCGAGTACAACGGTAGGGAGGGAGCTAGTGAAGAAGTCAAGGAGCTAAAGGATGAGCTGGTAGAAGCTATTGAAATGGAAGCTGAGCTAGAGAAGGTTATCGTCAAGCAACTAGACAAGGAGATAACCAAGCGACTAGAAGCAACCGACAAATGATAGTAGTCAGCGTAGGACAGGGACACACTACATACCAGTCTCGTACAACCTTTGTTTCTGTTACTACGATTGAGAGGCGTCACGGGGGCGTCCGTGAGGACTAAGGGCGATGCAAGCGCCCACCCCGTGCGTCGCTACTAACAACCAGAAAATAATCAACAAGACTATGGACACATACAACACGATAGAGGAGATCCGCAAGCTCAAGACATACAGAGCGGTGCGAGCCTACTACAAGAGCTTACCAAGGGAGCTACAAGACAGCCCGAGGGTGCTTATGGAGGTTCGCAGGAAGCGAAGGGAGATACGATGGGTGAGATTCTACCGATGGCTCTTGAGGTAGTCCTTCGGACGCTCCAAGAGAACGAAGAGAGCAAACATCGGGGTCGAGTAGAACATCACGGGATAGTCCTTACTGAGGTAGTTGACACCATTTATCTGAGCTATATGCCAGCCAGTTCGGAAGTACAGCGACAGCCTCCTTTCGGCAACCTCATCAAAGTCCGTACTAGTCTCCCCGCTAATGAGAATGACCTTTTGATCCATTTCGTAAGCCATAGTGATGTAAGTGATATTGTGACAGCACAAAGATAACGAGATATACGGATAGCCCCGCTCTGATGAGTGATTATTGTGACAGATGAGAGCGCAAGACGGGGCGGGAGCTATCCTCCTAACAGACCAAACCAAATAACACAATAGAGCAATGAGCAAGACCAAAGAGCAAATCATCATCCCAGCAAGGGACTACGAGAAGTACAAGAGATGGGCAGAGATCTGCCAGATGTACGACAAAATGCGCAAGGAGCAACCCGAGAGGAGCAAAAACTCCATACACACCTACATTGGGGCGCAGTTTGGCGTATCGATCGCATCCGTCATCCACGCCATCAGTCGATGCACGGAGACAACAGCAGTAACACTAACCAGAGAGTAAGACCACCCCAACGACTTGCATATATGGAAAATATGTGTACCTTTGCGATGCCTTACATAAAGAAGAGCGGTACGACCGCTCCAGTACACAGGGGCGGTATTATTGTACCCCTACATAGTTTGTACACCCATATTGGGTGCGGTACCCCCTTGTGGACGCTTAATGGCGCCACTGCTCTTCGGAAGTGTAAGGCAAAGGGACAGGCCGCACCCTTTTTTCATGCGGTCGTAACGACTAATCAATCTGTAATGCCTTACACAGAGAAGAAAAGTCTAGCTCCGACTGTAAACGAGCGGGGGCGTAGTGGATACGCCCGAGTGAAAGTTTCACCACAGCGCAAGGGGTTGTCGCCCCGTCTGCAAGACTACGTCAAGGCGTTTGAACTGATGCTCCGTGAGGAGCTGAGCGGGTACTGCAATGCACGTCCCCGTCTCTTGTCACGCCTTGAGGCTATCGATGCCTACTACCGACAGATGCAAAAGAACGACTAAACCAACAGACAAGATGAACGAACTGCACATCCAAGAGACGATGACCTCCCTACAGATAGCCGAGGTCACGAGCAAAAGGCACAACGACGTGCTACGAGCCATTAGAGAAATGGAGCCAGCATGGGAGAAAGTCAACGGGCGCAAATTTGCGCTGGTTGAATACAAGGACGCAAAAGGCGAGATGAGACCCTGCTACTCCCTAACGAAGACCGAGTGCCTCTACATCGCCACGAAGTTCAACGACGAAGCCCGAGCCAAGCTGATCCTCCGCTGGGAGGAGCTAGAGCAGGAGGCAGTAGTCAAGGCACTCCCACGGAGCTACAAGGAGGCACTAGAGGCACTCCTCGAGGAGGTCAACAAGCGGGAGGCACTAGAAGCCGAGAGCCAGCGCAAGAGCGAGCAACTAGACGCACAAGCCCCCAAGGTAGCCTTTGCCGATGCTATGCTAGCCAGCAAGACCTGCTGCCTCATAGGAGAGCTAGCCAAGATCTTAACGCAAAACGGCTACGAGACGGGACAAAAGCGACTCTTCAAGTGGCTCCGTGAGAACGGCTACCTCGGCAAGAGTGGTGAGTACCGCAACATACCCCACCAGCGCTACATCGAGCAGGGGCTCTTTGAGCTTAAGAAGGGCATCCGCACCGATTCCGATGGCGTGCTACACACGACCGTCACCACCGTAGTCACCCCCAAGGGGCAGAGCTACTTCATCAACAAATTTATCCCACAGTGTAACCTAAAAGCAGAGTAACGATATGGCAACGACAACAATGGACGACATCAAGCGACAGCTCGACCGCATCGAGCAGTACGCAGGCATCGCCAGCAAGGAGGTGCTAGACCTCGAGGAGGCGATCACATACACGGGGTGCGCACGCTCCACCCTTTACCGCCTCACCAGCGCCAAGGAGATACCCCACTACAAGCTGGGGCAGGCACTGCGCTTTAAGAAGAGCGAGCTGGACGAGTGGCTCACCCGCAACAGGGTAGCGACCAATCGAGAGATCGAGAGCAAGGCAGTGACCTATATGACGCTCCGTGACAAAGGATATACACGCAAGTAAAAC
>CAMCJO010000119.1 GCA_945875135.1 uncultured Porphyromonas sp. | reverse complement strand
CACGAATGACTCCAGAGGAAATCTTCGAAATGGAATTATAATGCGTCAGCCCTGGCTATAAAACTCCCTATGAAGTTTTTTTCCTACATTTGTAACCGTGTTGCACTTGACACTGGAATGTGCGAAGACATGGAGTGGGGCGTGTGTTCGTTTGCAGGGTTGATACATTATAGAGATTAGAGGTTAGAGATCCGATCACTCTGATAGCTCCGATGGTTCTAATAGCTAACAGCCAATAGCTAACAGCCAACAGCCAATCCATGGCTGACACTATATAGTGCACTCATCTATTCCCTCGCCTGTTGCTCCTGTGTCGCTCCTGATAGAGCGATTATGATGCGTCAGTCCTGTGCTCGTTTGGTGGAGGTAGTTGTTTGTTCCCAAGATTTTTGTACCTTTGCCATCAGCTTTGCGTAATCTCTGGCAGGAAGAGAGACCGATCCACTAGATCTAGGTCTCACCGGTCGCCTGTGTATATTGCGTTTAGCTCATAGCTAATCAAAAAAGTAATACAGCATTATGGACTTTATCAAGCTAGTCGAAGAAGACTTTAAGAGTGGCAAGCAGCTACCTAAGTTTGCCCCCGGTGACACGATCGTCGTGGACTACCGTATTAAGGAGGGTAACAAGGAGCGTATCCAGAAGTTTCGTGGTACGGTCATCCGCATCAGCGGTCATGGCGACCAGCGTCGCTTCACCGTACGCAAGATCTCAGATGGTGTGGGCGTAGAGCGTATCTTCCCGTTCAACAGCCCCTTTATCGAGGAGATCCACGTAGAGCGTCACGGTAAGGTACGTCGCGCTAAGCTCTACTACCTACGTGAGCGTCGTGGTAAGGCTGCTCGCATCCGTGAGCGTCGCACCCTCTCTGCCAGCGTTAAGTAAACAGACGTCGCTAGCTCCAAAACAAATAAAAAGAGGCTCCTCGAACAATCGGGGAGTCTCTTTTTGTGTCTCATGGTGTGATCTCATCATTGCGCCATGATCGGTAGCAGCCTTACAGGGTGTGCACAACTATCAGAAAGCATAGCCGAGGCTAAAGAAGAAGCGTGAGGCACGGAGGACGTTCGACCGACTGAAAGAGAGCTTGATAGGACCTATCAGGGAGTCGTAGTCAAGGTCTATGCCCGCTCCATAGAGGAGGTCACTGTCCCGTACATTGGGAGCCTGAATATCCACGCCGACACTGACGTGCGGTGTGATGTAGAGAGACTTGATCGGGGTGTACTGGATGCCTAGATAGAGTGCTGCGAGATTGTTGACAGGGTACTCTCTGTATCGTAGCCCTGAGAAGATAGTCTGATTATCCATGCCTAGATTGGCAAAGCCCCCGAGGTGAAACTTCTGACTCAAGAAGAGGTAACTGTCGTAGTGAAAGCTCTCCTGCCAAGGCTTGCCGAGGTCTAAGTTGACCCCGCCGAAGAGGCGACCATGTAGTGCTACCCTCCGGCCCAGTGGAGCGACTACATGCTCATAGATCGAGAGATGTAGTAGAGGTCCCTGTTGGGGGGATAAACTTTCCTCGGGATTGAGCATATTGTGAATCTGCTTCTGGCTCTCCGTGGCATCCTCAGGGAGTGGGGAGAGCGCGTAGGCGTTCTTTAGCGTCAGCTCAGCCGTTAGGGCGAGGTGATTACCTCGTGTAGCAAAAGCCTTCCGATTCAAGCTGTTTTGCTGGTAAGCTAGGTTCATCGTCCAGGTGCCGTGGCGGTAGCTTAGCTTAGGTCGCTTGTTAGCCTGCATGAGCTGGTTGAAGTAGTTGAAGGGTATTGGCTCAAGGTTGGTCGCCTGTGCTGCCCCTGTCGTCTCATGGGCAAAGGGCGTCTGCGGTTGCCACAGATACATCAAGCCGTACTGGACGCCGAGTGTTATCTCAGACTGAGGTGACAGGGCATAGCCCATCTTCAAGCCGGTGGCTATGGAGCCCTGATAGAAGGTTGCCTCGGTATGGTTCTCTATCTGCGAGAGGTATCGTAGATGGAGGTCGTCATTGCGATCCAGACGTAGGGAGATGTAGGGACTGACCCAGTAGGAGTAGCTATCGTCAAACCACTTGTAGTAGCTAGCCCGTAGCTTGGGGTACTGAGATATGGCGAGCTTGGCTGAGAGTCGTGAGTTTGACAAAAGTATGTCTCTGAGTGAGGTATTGAGGATGATATTTGCTGACTCGTAGGGATCGTAGTAAGCTCCGACGCGAAGGAGTGCTTGTGGCTTCCTTTTGACAAAGAAGTGTAGTGTGTTCACCTCGTGGTCTGCCGTGACGGTCGAGTCTGACTCATAGGTGTAGTAAACCTGCGCATAGCGGTTATAACCCATAAGCATGTCGATGCGTTGCTGGAGAAGGTCGACGGAGTCGAGGAGCGAGAGATCCTCCCCGATCACGCTACGAATGAACTCCGTCTCGGCTTGCTCTAGGGGAGCTCCCCATTGATCTGTGATCTTGACCTGCTGGATCGGGATGGAGACTGGGGCGATCTGTCGCTTCTGATAGTTGATGCCCTGTGCAACTTGCTGAGCCTTGAGCGCGATGAGCTGAGGCAAGAGCTTGTGAGCCTCCGCCTCAGCGAGGGCTATGATCCGATCTCGCTGACTAAAGTCTGCCGAAGTGTAGTCTCTGAGTGCTTGAGAGAAATCCAGCATTACGTCTACTTGACTTACCTGACGCTCTACCTCCTTTTTGGTCATGAGCGCATAGGACTGCTGGATGACATCAATGGAACTGTGCTCTAGCTCCTCTACGTTTCGTAGTCTAGCTCCCGTATAGCTGCCGATGACGAAGGTAGCCCCCATAGCACGCACCTCCTCGACGGGGAAGTTGCGATCGAGACCGCCATCGACTAGTAGCTTGCCATCGACAATGGCTGGTGCGAAGACGGCGGGGATAGCCAGACTGGCTCGTATAGAGAGTGGCAACGCCCCAGAGGTCATCACGCAGGCTCCGCCGCTTCCAGCATCCGAAGCGACGAGTTGCAGCGGTATAGGCATCTGGTCATACTCTTTGATATGCCGCACGGGGAAGGTGTAGCGCATCAGCACCTCCATCAGGTATTGCCCTTCAATAAGTGAGGAGGGAATCTTAGGAATACCTCGCCGCATGGGAAACTCTAGGGGGTAAGTCCCGTAGTCCTCCTTCTCACACATATCCACCTTGTTGTAAGGCAAGCGATTGCTCAAGACACGTCCCCAGTTTTCCTGTCGCACCATCTTTTTGATCTCCGCAGCACTGTAGCCCGTCGCGTAGAGACCGCCCACGACGGCACCCATAGAGGTGCCAGAGAGATAGTCTACCTGTATCTGCAGGGAGTCAATCAGCTCGAGGAGCGCAATGTGTGCTAGTCCCTTAGCTCCACCGCCACTGAGCGCTAAGCCACAGCGCATCTGAGTGCTGTCGCAGATGCGGTCGCTCTGCTGCCCCTGCATCGTGGTAGAAGCGCAGAGAGCTATGATACATAAGATTAGGCTAGTGAGTAGGATCGATGGTTGTTTTGTATAGATACGCGAGATCATAGGTCGTGTGTCTTTTGGGAGCGTAAGCAATGGATAGGGTGGGGTACAAATGTACGCTTTTTGGAAAAATGAAGTGCTGGCGGGTGGATCGACGGATGCGGTCGCTTGAGGGTAAGTTTGTATCTTTGTCCCTATGAATGAATGTGCAGAGAGAATAGAGACGACTGATTCGATCATAAAGCGTGAGTTGGTGACGCTCCCCGAGGAGCTGCGTGACCCTAGTCGCTATGAGGTGATGGCTCCTGTGGGGTCGTATGAGAGCTTGAGCGCTGCGATACGTGCTGGAGCGAATAGCATATACTTTGGCATTGAGGCGCTCAACATGCGGGCTAAGTCCGCCTACAACTTTACGACAGATGACCTCTACCGTATCGTGGAGACCTGCCGGAGGAGTGGCGTGAAGAGCTACCTGACGGTCAATACGATCATCTACGATGAGGACCTGACGCTGCTTCGCGAGATCCTCTACCATGCGCAGCAGGCACAGGTCACGGCGGTGATCGCTGCCGATGTGGCGACCCTGATGGAGGCGCATCGCCTGGGGCTGGAGGTGCATCTCTCTACACAGCTCAACATTAGCAATTGGGAGGCTTTGCGCTTTTACGCACAGTTTGCCGATGTGGTGGTCTTGGCTCGTGAGCTGAATCTAGATCAGGTGGCAGAGATCAGACGTAAGATAGCGGAGGAGCATATCTTCGGGCCGTCGGGACGGCTGGTGGAGATAGAGATGTTTGCCCACGGGGCGCTTTGCATGGCGGTCTCGGGCAAGTGCTATCTGAGTCTGCACCATCAAGATACGAGTGCCAATCGGGGTAGCTGTGCACAGATCTGTCGCCGTGGCTACCGCGTCTACGATGATCGTCAGGGGGTCGAGCTAGAGGTGACGCACCCGAACATTATGTCGCCTAAGGATCTGAAGACGATCCACTTCATCAATAAGATGATGCTGGCGGGGGTCACGGTCTTTAAGATAGAGGGTCGTGCTCGTGGTCCAGAGTATGTCTCTACGGTGGTGCAGTGCTACCGCGAGGCTATAGACGCTGTCTGTGCGGGCACTTACGATGAGGCTCGGATAGCGCAGTGGGACGAGCGGCTACGGGAGGTTTTCAACAGAGGCTTTTGGGATGGTTACTATCTCGGACAGCGGCTGGGCGAGTGGACACCTTTTGCTGGCTCTAGTGCTGTGCGTGAGAAGGAGTACGTGGCTCACATTGTTAAGTACTTTAGCAAGATAGGTGTCGCCGAGATAGAGGTGGAGAGTGGCGAGCTGGCACTGGACGATCGCATCCTGATCATCGGGCCGACGACGGGCGTGGTCGATATGACGCTCTCGGAGATGCGCTACGAGCTGGAGCCGGTCTCTCGTGCTACTAAGGGGCAACGCATCTCCATCCCTGTACCCCGTAAGGTGCGGGCGAATGACCGGCTCTACCTCTTTAGAGAGCGTACGGAGGTACAGCACTTCAAGGGGTAGGGAATAAAACTAGGAATAACCATTTTCACTAAAGAAACAACTATATCAGATGAAACAACCAATCAAATATCAGTATGGTCTCACGCTCAAGGTGCGAGACTACGAGTGCGACCTCCAGGGCGTGGTCAACAATAGCAACTATCAGTGCTACATGGAGCACACCCGCCACGAGTTTTGGCTGGCACTGGGCGATAGCTTTGCTGAGATGCACGATTTGGGCCTTGATCTCTTCGTTTACAAGGTCTCTATAACCTATCATCGCTCGCTACGGAGTGGTGATACCTTTCACACGGCACTGCGTGCCAGACGTGAGGGAGTAAAGCTCATCTTCGACCAGGTCATCGTACGTAGTGACGGCGTGAAGTGCGCCTCGGGTGTGGTCGAGGCGGTCGCAGTGCAGAACGGACGGACAACTCGTGGAGAGTGTTTTGAAGGTATCATGGCTCGTGCTGAAGCTTACAGCGAGAGCCATCCGTATGACTTAACGATCCTCTAGTGATGGCTGAGCTCCTCTTCCTCCTTTACCTGCTCTCTGTCATTGGGGGCATAGTGATCGTGCTAGGGGAGGAGCGCAGTGCGGTCTCTTCGATCCCGTGGTTGCTGGTTGTTATCTTTTTCCCTGTCGTGGGACTCCTGCTCTACATCATCTTCGGCTACTCGCTACGACGCAAGCAGCTGATCGATGTGGAGGTGAGACGGTCGCTCTCGGATGCTCCTGTAGAGACTAAGTCGCTACCTAGCACGGAGGTCGAGGAGGTCGCCGATCGTAAGCTCGCATCGCTATCCGCTCTCATCGAGCGACTGACCGATACGCCCCTGACCACGGCTAATGAGCTGACGCACTACGACGATAGTCGCAAGTGGCTTGTGGCTTGTCGGGATGCTATCGCACAGGCGCAGCACTATGTCTACATCGAGCTGTACCGCATCGAGGAGGGGCCATGGCTGGACGCTTTGCTAGATCTACTCGCAGAGTGTATTCAGAAGGGGGTAGCTCTCTACTGGCTCTACGACGACGTGGGGTCACGAAGCTTGAGTCGACGCTATCGCAAGCGGATGGAGCAGCTGGGCGGAGAGGTTGCTGCCTTTCTCCCCGTGCGCTTTCGGCTGCTTACGAGTCGCGTGAACTATCGTAACCATCGCAACCTCGTGGTGGTAGATGGTGCCGTAGGCTTTACAGGGGGCAACGTGCTACTCTCGGAGCTGCAGCATTTGCCTCAAGGGGCGCAACCTCTGGCGACGACTCATCTGCGTATGACTGGTGCCGTGGTACGTCAACTGGAGTACAGCTTTGCGCTAGACTGGTACGTAGCGACGCAGCAATTGCTCTCGCCACAGCAGAGCTCCGCTACCGTGCCCACAGCTGAGCCGATCAAGATGCAGATCTTTCCGACGCACCCCACGGACGACTTCCCTTCGCTAGAGATGATCTTCACGCACGCCTTCCTGCAGGCGCGTCAGTCGCTCTACATCGAGTCGCCTGTCTTGATCCCCACCTCTAGCATACAGCAGGCACTGATCTCCACGGCACTCTCAGGGGTGCAGGTACGGGTGATCCTACCTCGCCGTGGTCGTAGCTGGCTGGCTCCTAAGGCTTCGCACGCCTTCTTTACCGACTTGCTACGGGCTGGCGTGGAGATTTACTATTATGACGGCCTACGTGAGGCTACTTATGCGGTGGTCGATAAGGAACGCGTGGTGACGGGGACACCCTACCTAGACTTCAGAAGCTTTGAGTACAACTTCGATCTGACCACCATTGCCTACTCGTCGGTGGTCGCACGGCAGTTTGTCGATAGCTTTGAGACAACACTCGCTCTGTGTCGTAGAGTAGTCCCACGACGCAATAGGTTGTGGAGACGTATCTCCCATGGCGTGATGCGTCTGCTGACACCTCTGATATAAGACTGTTGCATAAAGGCGA
>CAMCJO010000118.1 GCA_945875135.1 uncultured Porphyromonas sp. | reverse complement strand
CGATAGCTCTCTGGTAGGTGTACTGAGCCCGCAGCGATAGCTGCAGGTCACGGACGGGTACTAGGCTCCAGGTGCACTGTGCATCGATGCCTCGTATGTCTACCTTGCCGAGGTTGATCATGGTCCAGCGGAACTGCTGCCCCTTAGGGTAGGCGATGATCTTGTTGGTCACGAGGTTGTAGTAGGCATCTACCTTGAAGTCTAGGGTGTAGAGCCACGGCTTTTGTGGTGCGAGCTGGTACTGTAATCCAAGGTTGTATTGGGTCGTGTGCTCTGGGTCGAGCTTGATATTGCCTATCTCGGTGTAGTATAGATCATTGAAGGTGGGTAGGCGAAAGCTTTGCTTATAAAAGGCGTTGAACCGCAGGTCTACGGCCTGCCACGGCTTGATCGAAAGGATTGCTGCGGGTGTGAGCTTGCGAAAGAGGGGAGCCCGGGTGAGCTTTTTTGCTTTGTCCTGAGCTAGCGTGCCGAGGAGGCTGGCCTGTGCATTGATCCACTCATTGGTATAGGTCGAGGCGAGGGCTAGTAGGTGGGTGAAGCGGTGCGGGTAGACGAAGTCGTAGAGGTTGGCGTCGAGCTTGTTCCACTGTAGGTCATAGGCGGCGGAGAGGTACCAGTGGTCAATCAATTGGAAGGCTGAGGCGACCGAGCCGTATAGCTCTTGCTGCTGGTAGAGGTTGTCCACCTTGAAGGCTGCTGTCGGCTCGTTGCGCACGAAGTGGGTCTGGTAGTAGGCATACTTAGCGATGGCATGTAGACGTATGCGGTCGCTGACCTGCTGCTCGTAGGTGGTCTGGACGAAGCTGTTGTTGTCCCAGAGACGCTCGCCACGACGCCACACATTATTGACGATAGCGCCTGGTATGCCTCGCTCGCTGTTGTAGTTGTACACCTTGACGAGCATCTGCCCGTCGGGGAGCCCAATGTGGAGGTTGCCCTCTAGTCGCGTGGCGTTGATGTCTCCGTTGTGCCGGACGGCTGTGGTGTCGTAGGCTATCTCGTGGGTGAGGGGCAGGACTTTCTGGTACCTAAACTTATACTTGCCACTGCTCTTGATCCACTCCGCATTGAAGGACATGGTGACCCTGGGCTCCAGTCGGTGCTCGATCAGTATGGCGGGGTTAAAGAGGTCGAAGGAGCCAGTCCTGAGGCTCGCTCTCAGATTGGTCTGTGCCCCATCGGTAAAGGTCGGCTTGCGTGTCTGCAGATAGACGGTACCGCTAGAGCCAAAGTCTTTAGCGGGCTGTAGGTAGCTACCCTTTTGCCCATTGAAGACCTGTATCGCCTCCATATTGTCGAGAGAGTACTGGCCGAGGTCTATCTGCCCGTTTTGCGCATTGCTCAGCTCCACACCATCGTAAAAGATCCCAACGTGGTGGGTACCCATGCTACGTATATTGACCGTCTTGAGTCCACCGACTCCGCCGAAATCCTTGACCTGAACGCCTGAGAAGGAGCGGAGTGCATCGGCTATGGAGAAGGCACTGAGCGCCTTGAGCTCTTGCCCTGAGAGTTGCTGTGCGGGTATGACTCCTCGCTTGTAGTCAGGCTCACGGGGAGCGCGGACGACAACTGTCTCCAGGTGGTGCGTGGATACGCTGTCTGGAGCGGTGTATTGCTGCCCATATATATAAGGGGTGGCAGCGCAGAGGAGGATGAGTGAGAAGATGAGAGTAGACATCGAGATAAAGACCTGTATATAAAAAGGGTAGGGGCGAACTCCCTAAGAGTCCGCCCCTACGTAGCTGTCTAACGGACAGAGATGGGCACTTAGCGTGTGCCTCGTTGCCGTCTAGTTATTGCTTTACGAATGCAATGTGAGCGGGCAGCATACCGGTGCGTCCGGTCTGCCACTTGAGCTTGCCATCGGGTGTGTAGCAGTATAGTGTACCACTAGAGACAAAGTCCTTGGCATCCATGATGTAGATGTCGCCCGAAGCGGGGTGGATGGCGAGACCATAAGCGGTCTGAATGTTTGCATCCGTACCATCTGTGATAAAGCTCTCGGTGAGAGGCTTTGCAGCGTTGATGTCAACCAGTCCGAAGCCTGTCTTCATCTTATTCGTTGCGCTATCCCAGACGCTGCTGTAGTAGTAGAGCTTATCGCCATAGAAGGCCATCTCAGCACAAGGTATATTGAGCGAGTCGAGCTTTGCAACCTTTTGCGTAGCTGGGTCTAGGTCTATGTAGTAGAGGTTTGAGGGTACATTGATGTAGTTACCACGCGAGGTGACCCATAGTCTACCGTTGTGGTCCACTCTGAGGCGGTGGAGGTTCATACCAACCTCGATCTTATCCACCTCGGTGAAGCTCTTGAGGTCGATGACCGATATGGTACGCTCATAGTTGGGCTTCATGTAGCCACCAGAGTTAGCGACGTATAGCTTTTCGCCCTTGATAACCATCTCCTCAGGCTGGTAGCCTACGACGACCTGCCCTGTGATAGCTAGTGTGTTGAGATTGACACGATAGACGGCTCCGCGGACTTGACCCTGAGCGTCTCGTGTTTCAGAGGTGCTGACGTAGCTAGAGACGTAAGCATTGTCGCCCTTGAAGCAGATGTAGCGACAGTTAGGGATGTCTACCTGACCGATGCGCTTACCGCTCTGAGCGTTGAGGACCTCAACCTTGTTAGAGCTGTTGAGGACGGCGTAGAGTCTAGAGCCGTATGCCTGTAGGTCATTGCCCGTATCGCCAAGCTCCTTGACGACGTTGGGATTGACTGTGGCGTAGATATTTCGTGTGTAGGTGCCGTTGACGAGGTTCATGTAGTCCAGCGAACTATTGTTTGCCTGGAAGTTGCCCTCATTAAGCAGGTAGAAGCCAGCGATACCACCGCTGACTTGCTGACTATTAGCTATCTCCTCCGAGTCGGCAGGAACGATAGCATCAGGCTCTTGACAAGAGCTGAAGAGTCCTAGACTGAGGATGCAGAGTAGGAGTAAGTTGCGATACAAGTGTTTCATAATATGATTGGATTGATTGACTTTGTTGCAAAGGTAGTGAAACGAATCGGTTTAGACGCTTTGTGGGGAAGTGCTTATAGCTAGAGGCCCCCTGCGAGCGAGCAGACGAGGCACATAGCATCTGCAAAGGGCGGGAGGAAGAGGTCTCTCTGCTGCCAGAAGTCTGCATACTGCTTGCCGTGATCCTGCTCTGTGAGCGGGGTGTCGCTGACGATGCGTAGGCTGACGAGTGGCGTCTGGTATAGATAAGCTGTCTGAGCGATGGCGGCGCTCTCCATATCGACCGCAACGAGGTCGGGGTATTGCTGTGCGAAGGCTCTTAGGTGCTCGGCGTCGGGTATGAAGGTATCACCACAGAGGAGCAACCCCTCGTGAAGCGGTATGCTTAGTTGCTGTGCCACGGCCGCAATGGTTGCGGCATCTGCGGAGAACTGAGCTGGCATGCCTTGTACTTGTCCGCGCTCATTGCCCTCACCGCACCAGACGTCGTGGTAGCGGTAAGCCGTCGAGAGACAAAGGTCGCCGACCTGTGCCCCTGAGTAAAGTCCTCCCGACACGCCTACGTTGACTAAGAGCTGGGGCTGATAGTGCTCGACGGCTCGCTGCGTGGCAAGTGCTGCGTGCACCTTGCCGATGCCTGTCTCTATGAGGTGAAAGGTCCACTCAGTGGCACGCTCCTCTAGTCGTAAGGTGTAGCGATAGACGGCAAAAGGAGCCTTCTCGACCAAAGCGCACTCGACCAGCTCGACAGCGGGTGCTAGAGCTTGTAGAGCGGACTGTATCGCCATGTGCTCTTTGCCCATAGCGCATAGCAAGACAATGGAGGGGGACATACTTGCTAGAGCTTCCGCTCAGAACTTGATGATCTTGGGCTGATTAACGGGTTGGGTGGTAGGCTCTGTACCTTCCTTCGTAGGATCGACATCGGGCAGCTCCTCTACGTCTGCACTAGGCATACGAGTAGGTGTGGAGCGTTGGGCAACCTTTGACGTGTCAAGCGTCTGAGACATAGCGGGTGTCTGGTTGCCGTACTTGTACTTGGCACGTCGCTCCTCGACCTCTGAGTAGCTGTGGTTCTTAGCAGGCTCCTCGTCGAGGTAGTCTATCAGGTCGTCACGATCTAGCTCGTCGTCGGTCAGCACGATAGGCACAAAGGTAGGCAGAGAGCTACGTGGCTCTAGGTCAAACTCGGAGTAATACTGGTTGAGTAGCTTGTTTTGCTCCTTCTCGATCTCCGTCTGGCGCACATAGTCCTCCACATCCATAGCGGTCATAGGCATGTACGCCTCCTTTTGGAAGCCCGATGCGATGATGACCACCATCACCTTGTTGCCCAGCTCTTCATTGAAAGCGTGACCCGACTTATTGTTCTGCAGATTGCGGATGGAGGAGGTGAGCTTCTTGATCTCGTCCATCTCATCTGTCGTCAGTGCGTCAGACGGATCGTAGAAGATAGCCAGCTGAAGTCTTGTGGCTGTCGTGATGTCGTCATTGTTGAGTAGGGGAGAGCGCAGAGCGGAGTCGATAGCCTTGCTCACACGGTCTACACCCTCGCCGTAGCCAATGCTGATGTGTGCGATACCTCCGTCCTTGAGCGTGGTACGCACATCGGCAAAGTCTTGGTTCATCTCCATCTCGTTGGTGATGACCATCGTGATGGCTCGTACCGCATTGGCTAGGATCTCGTTTGCCTTGTTGAGAGACTCGTTCCAAGGTAGCTCACCGTAGACTTGGTTGATGTTTTCGTTGGCAATGATGACCAGCGAGTCTACCTCTTGTCGCATACGCTCGGCACCTTGTGCCGCTTTGATCATACGCTGTCTCTCCTCACGGACGAAAGGCATGAAGATAAAGCCGACGGTGAGCAGTCCCATGTCACGCGCTATCTTCGCAATGACAGGCGCAGCTCCGGTACCCGTACCACCTCCCATACCAGCGCAGATGAAGACCATCTGCGTCTCATTGTCGTCCAGGAGGGAGTGGATGAGCTCTCGGTCTTCTAGGGCGGCCTCTTCGCCGACCTCGATCTTACTTCCGGCACCTAGTCCCTGGGTTAGCTTCTGCCCGATGACGGCTACATCTTTTAGTCCGCTCTTGGCGAGGTCTTGCTCATCAGTGTTGAGGAGCAGATAGGATACGCCCTGGAGTCCAGAAGCGTGAATGTGCTTGACGGCATTGCCTCCAGCACCACCTACTCCGATCACCTTGATGAGCTTTCTCTGAGCGACCGCTTTATTGTATTTGAAGTTGACGAGCTTGTCTGCGTTATCCATTTGTCGAAAGAGGTAAGAGGTTAGATAAATTGAAGGTAAGCGGGTAGGACTAGTCGATGTCGTCGTTGGTCAGTACGTCCTTGATCTTGGAGAACCAGTTGAAGGACTTCTTGCGCTTAGCACTCTTGGGCTCCCGCTTTACAGCCTTGTGCGACTGATCGACATCGGGCAGGTCAAAGAGCGATGCCTGAGCCTGCTGCTGGGTGTGCTGCTCAGGCTCCTCTTGAGGTGTAGCGACACTGGTCGTCTCTTCGGGAGCCTCCTGGGGCGTATCAACTTGTACCGCTGCTGGCTGAGGGTGAGGCTGAGCCTGTGTGGTGACCTTGCTTGAGGGAGAGACCGTCGTCTGCGGGGTGTCGATAGCTCCGACGCAGTTGACCTCGGCGCGATAGATGAGTCCTGCGCAGCCAGCGTAGTCCACATCGCTAGAGAGGGGCGTGTTGTCTTTGTACACCTTATCGTTGAACTCTCGCGCTAGTGAGACAAACTTGCTCTCGCTCTGTAAGTAGTTTATGAAGCCTCTCATGAGTGCGCCTTGCCCAGCTAGGACAATGCCAGAACCCAGTCTAGCACCCGCCTCAAAGTCACGAATGACGCGAAGCACGTTGGCGGTGATCTCCTTCATACGGGCAGTCACGAGGCTGTTGATGTCACGCATCTTGATCTCTCGCTCACGAGTACCGTCTGGAGAGCTGAGCGTGATAGACTCATCATCGTAAGCATCGGTAAAGGGGTGTGCCTCTTCCAGCTTGATCTTCTCTGCCTCGGGGTAAGTGATGTGGAGAGACATCAGGTCGTTGGTTATGTTTTTCGAACCAAAGGGGATGACCCGTAGACACTTGAGCGTATCGTTTTTGTAGATAGCGACAGAGGAAGTGCCCGCACCAATGTTGACTAGCGCTACGCCGAGCGTCTTAGCATCGGGATAGAGGAGTACGTCCGCCTCGCAGCATGGAGAGGGGAGTATAGCCTCTAGCTCGAGTCCTAGACGATCCTCGATAGCCATACGGATGAAGTTGACATTGCTAGAGCGCGTCGTGATGAGGTTGAAGTGGATCGAAAACTCCGTACAGAGCAGTCCCTTGATATTTCTCTCCACACGTCCGTCTACGAGACAGTAAGGGTCCGACACATCCAGCACCTCATGGGCGTTGAGTCGGTAGTTCTTGACACGCTCATTGATGAGGTTGATATGGTATTCGCTGATCTCCTCACCGTCGGGGTTGTCCATCTTATGATTGATCTTGTAGGATCGTGACATAAGGGACTTACCGCCGAAGCCGACGTAGACCTTTTTGATCTCTGTGTGGTGGTCTGGGAGCTGCTCGTTGAGGCGATCTATCAGTACCTTGAGCTTGTTGTGTAGCTCCTCCATATTGTTGACGACCCCCTTGCGGATTGCGTTGCTTGTGGGCACCTCGGCTATGGCGATAGGGAGGACTTTGCCATCCTTCTTAGTACCTACCATACCCCGTATGGTAGCACTACCTAAGTCTATGGCAGTGTAGAGATCTTCGTTGTATAACATGAGAGTGCGTTGAGAGTATACGATTATGTGTTAAGGCAGATTCGAGAGGCTTGATCAAGGTCTTTGTAAAGCTCCCTCCTCTGACGGGACGGTTACTATTTGGTCTTTGTACTCCAAATGTACAGAAATAAAGCTATTCCAGCCAAATATGGGGATCAC
>CAMCJO010000117.1 GCA_945875135.1 uncultured Porphyromonas sp. | reverse complement strand
AAAGTTCCTCCGTTGGAACTCGAAAGTTCCTCCCTTGGAACTAAAAAGTTCCAAGAGGGGAACTACTTTTGGAACTCGTATCTGCTACGGAGACAGCGTGATACGAGCGAGGCTCCCTGTGCTCTGAAATGATAAAAGTCCCTAGCGCTAGAGATAGCACTAGGGACTTATCGGTATATAGGTCGGGGCGTTACCCTTGTATCGCAGCTCTGATGTCGATCATCTGGAGCGCAGCGATGGCGCACTCGGAGCCTTTGTTGCCTACGGCACCACCAGAGCGGGCACGAGCCTGCTCGATGTTTTCGACGGTGACGAGCCCGAAGATGACGGGTGCCTTGCCACGTAGGTTGAGCTCGGTAGCTCCCTCGGTGACGCTGTTGCAGATGAGGTCGTAGTGCGAGGTCTCGCCACGTATGACGCAGCCGATGATGATGATAGCATCGTAGGGCTGCGTCGCCTCACTGAGTAGGGTTGCCGTATAGGTGAGCTCGAAGGCACCTGGCACGGAGAAGGTCTCGATCTGCTGACGCTCTAGTCCGCACTCTAGGAGTGTCGTGACAGCTCCGTCGCGGAGGGCGTGCGTAATCTCAGCGTTCCACTCCGAGTAGACGACCGCGATGCGACGTACGTCTGCGGTGCGTCTGTGCTGGAGCGTGTAGTGAGCCGGTGTCTGCTGGCTATGGAGTTGTGAAGACATGGGGATTAGAGATTGTTGTAAAGTCTAGTGGCACTAGTGCCTCTAGTGGATCTAGTGCCACTAGTACCTCTAAACTCTAAAAATCTACTTCTTAAGCTGAGCCTCTACGCGGATGATCGAAGCCTCGATGCTCTCAGACTCAGGTGCTGTGTAGTACTTGTCCTGGATCTCTTTGTAAGCCTTGAGCGCCTTGTCGTACTGACCTAGCTCCTCGTAGACATGACCAGCCTTGATGAGACAGCTGGGAGAGATGACGGGATTGTCGGCAGCCTTGGCAGCGTCCATAAAGTACTTAGCAGCCTCTTCGTACTTGCCTAGCTCTACGTAGCAGTCGCCGATGAGACGGGTGATAGAGGGAGCGACCATCTTCTCCTTAGCCTTGAACTCTTTGAGCTCGCGGATAGCCTCCTCGTACTTGCCCTCGTCGTAGTAGATGATACCAGCGTAAGCGTGAGCCAGCTTGCCGGCGTCAGTGCTGCTATACTTGTCTGCAATCTCTAGAAGTCCCATAGCTCCAGCTGCGGGAGCGTTGAGCGCAGCGCTATCAGCACCTGCCATAAACTGCTCCTCAGCGGCATATAGCTGTGCTGCCGCCTTGTCGCCACGGGGCTTGACCACCTTGTCTATGTAGAGCCAGATGCCCACACCTAGCACGATGACGCCCAGCACGCACCAGATGATGGTCTTGCTGTACTTCTCAATGAATTGCTCGCTACGAGACACGATCTCCTCTGAGCGGTGAGAGCCTTGTGACCCGGATTCTTTTAATGCCATACTATATCAATTCGTTTTATGTAGTTATCTGTGGAATGAACTATTGCCTGCAAAGTTAGCAGTTTCGGAGGAATAAATCACCTTTTTGCCTTTTTGACCTTCACAAATGCCTCAATCGATGTAGCGACGAGTGATCTCTCCGTAGCTGTCTATGCGCCGATCACGCAGGTAAGGCCACCAGCGTCGAACTAGCTCGGTGCGCTCTAGATCGAGCTCTACGACGGCACCTGCCTCCTCGGTCTGGCTTAGATCGCAAAGCATCTCGCCCTGCTGGCCTGTGACGAAGCTGTGACCCCAAAACTGTATTCCCTCGGTGACGCCGGACGGGTCGGGCTCGTAGCCGACACGATTCACCGCAATGACGGGGAGGTTGTTGGCGACAGCATGACCACGCTGCACCAGTTGCCACGCATCGATCTGTCGCTGCTGCTCTTCGGGCGTATCGTAGGCGGCGGTGCCGATGGCGGTCGGGTAGATGAGTAGTTCGGCACCCTTGAGCGCCATAAGCCGTGCAGCCTCGGGATACCACTGATCCCAGCAGATGAGGATGCCGAGACGACCCACGGAGGTATCGATCGGCTCGAAGCCTAGGTCGCCAGGGGTGAAGTAAAACTTCTCGTAGTAAGCGGGGTCGTCCGGTATGTGCATCTTGCGGTAGCGACCCGCTATGGAGCCGTCACGCTCTAGCACTACGGCAGTGTTGTGGTAGAGGCCTGTGGCGCGCTTCTCAAAGAGTGAGAGGACGATCACGACGCCCAGTTCACGTGCTAAGGCACCGAAGATTTCGGTCGAGGGACCTGGTATTGTCTCTGCTTGGTCAAAGAGAGCGACATCTTCTGTTTGGCAGAAGTATAGTCCGTTGTGTAGCTCCTGTAGCACAATCAGCTCGGCACCCTCGTGGGCTAGCTGGCGGATGCGCTCTTGGAGGCGATGGATATTGTCTACATGGTCAGCACTGTTGTGCTGCTGTATGATTCCTACTTTCATCTTGTTATGGTGTCTAGAAGTGAGGGATTGAGGAAGCCTTGCGGTATCTGCATGGAGATGCAGTGCAGGCTACCGTGCTGCTCGACCAGTATGGAGCAGTCGATCGGCACGACCTCGAGGTGAGGTAGTGCTTGCTGGAGGATGCGCTGTGCCTCGCTGTCGGTGCTGCGCCCGTATGTGGGGAGCAGGAGTGCGCCGTTGACGAGGAGAAAGTTCGCATAGGTGGCTGGTATGAGGCAGTCCGTCTCATAGCGTGAGGGGTAGTCGCCCACGTCGGGCAGAGCGATCAGTCGCAAGGCGGGACGCTGACGGGCTAGCTCCTGTAGCTGACGCTCTAGCTGTGTCAAAGCAGCGAAGCTCTGCGCCGTGGAGTCGCTCGGGGAGACATATATAATAGTGTTGGGGTCCACGAAGCGGGCGATCGTGTCTATATGCCCATCGGTGTCGTCGCCCGGTAGGGAAGCGACCTCTAGTGAGCAGTAGTCGGTCAGACCGAGACGCGCTAGCAACTTCTTATATATATGTGGCGACTCGTAGAGGTGTGCGTTGCGGTGCGGATCCTCTATGCAGGACTTGGTGGTTAGGAGGAGGCCCTCGCCATTGCACTCCAAGGCTCCCCCCTCGAAGGTCAAGTCTAGAGCGTCTATGTAAGCGACCTCTGGAGCAAAGAGCTTGTCAGCGACGAGGTGACGCACCACTTGATTGTCTAGCATCGCGCCAAACTTACCGCCCCAAGCGTTGAAAGTAAAGTCTACGATGCCACGCGTGCCACTGGGACTCTGGAGAGCCAGCGGACCGTAGTCACGGCACCACGTATCGTTGGTAGGGCAGGGGACGAGCAGGCAGCGCTTATGCAGCTCCGATGGCAGAGAGGCATACTCCGTTGCATCTTCAGGCACGAGTAGCACGACAGGCTCGAAGCGTGTCACCTGTGCGATGATGTCGCAATAGGTGCGCTGTACCTCGGTAAGGATCGGAGCCCAGTCGCTCTGGCTGTGTGGCCAGGCGAGGAGGATCGCATCTTGTGGCATCCACTCGGGGAGCATCTGCATAGTCTCTTGTGTCATAGGTCTCTCACTGCCTTAGTGTGTCACGATCTTAAAGTCTTGACGCTGGGTCGCAGCCATGCTACCCAGTATACCAAGACCATCGTGTATGTTGTTGTAGATGAGGATAGGCTCAGTGAGGCCCGTCTCACTCACACTGTTGTAGCGGTCTGAGGTTACCGTCTGCCAGTAGTGATAGAGGTCGCCCGTGATCTCATAAACGGTGACTCGCAGGGCGACATAGTCCGAGACATTGTTCGTAGTCTCAGTCTCGTCTGTAGAGCCGTCGGCATTGCAAACCCGCGTGGCAAAGGATAGCGTCGTCCTGAGCGTGTAGTCGCTCGTCGAGACGTTAGAGCCAGCGAGCAGATTCATCGGATAGGCATTGGCCGACTCGAAGAACAGGTCGCCACTGCTAAACTTTGCTAAGCTTGGGTCCTGCAGTTGCTCTTGATACCATCTGTATCCCTCTGGTTGGATGCCCTCTCCGCGCATCACTGGTTGACGCTCTACGATGATACGGTAGTAGCTATCCTTCGTGATGCCTTGGAACGGGATGGATAGTTCGTAGTTTTGTACCTCTAGGTACTGCCCTTTCTGCAGACTTACGCTTGAAGCGTTGCTCATCCACGAGGTGCGACGGCCTTTGTCCAGCGTCTTAACCTCTACGGCACCGATCTTAGGCTGTGCGGGTATGGTGGTAACGGCTGAAGCAGTCTTGAGCCCCGGCTTCTCCACCGAGATCGCTATGCGGTCGCCCATCTGGGGTTTGTATTGCGCCACCTCGTCGAGCGGTATGAGCTGATCGTTGACCTTGAGCGTCATACGATAGGGACAGTCGGGGTGGTAGTAGGGGTAGTAGGTATTCGTACTGGGCGAAGCGACACCCGTCGGCTTGCTCTCGGAGAGCGATATGTCGATGCCTTGCTGCTCTGTGGCGACCGCATTGATGACGATGCGCGGCGTGTTGTCGCCTAGGTCGAGGGGAATGAGCGTCTGGCAGCCCGCGAGGAGCGTGATGAGTAGTGCGCTGCTGGCCAATTGTATATATTGTATAGGTCTCATAGGGATCTTAGGTTAGAAGGAGTAGGTGTAACTGATGTTGGGCAGGATCGGGAAGATCGTCACCTGCTGCAGTACGGTGCGGTAAGTGTGTTCGTCCGTCTTCTGGCTCACAGGCGTAACGATGAAGGGGTTCATATTGTTGTAGACGTTGTAGACGCTGAGGTTCCACAAGCTCTTGCCCCGCTTGTGATGCTTCGTGTAGGTGACGCTGAGATCCAGTCGGTGGTAAGGCTTGAAGCGGTAGTTGTTGCGCTCAGACACATGCTTGAGTGACCCCGCAGCACCGTACATCGATGGATCTAGTGGATCTTTCATACCATCGTACTCGTGCGTCGCAATGGTGCCCGTCTGGCCCGAGGCAAAGACCCAGGTGGCAGCAAAGTCCCAACTCTTGCTCAGCTGATACATCGCAGTGATCTTAAAGTCGTGGATGCGGTCATACTTAGCGGGGAAGGTACGTCCGAAGTTGAGCTCCTCGCCTGGCTGGTCAAAGGTGCGCCACGTACGAGCCCAGGCGTAGCTCACCCAGCCCGTCAGCTTGCCCACCTTACGCTGCCAGAGCAGCTCCAGACCGTAAGCCGTGCCACGACCCATGGCGACCATTTGCTCCCAGTTTGTCGAGACTCCATAGAAGAACGAACCCTCCTTGTACTCCAGCACATTGCTCAGAGGCTTGTAGTAGCCCTCCACGGAGAAGTCGCCCCACTGAGGCACATGGAGGAATAGCCCCGCCGTAAAGTGGTGTACGTGCATCGGCTTGATGCGGTCCGTCGAGGGTACCCACAGATCCGTAGGCAGGCTCAGGCTATTGTTCGTCAGGAGGTGCACATGCTGCGTCATCAGGGCATAGCCCGCCTTGGCCGTTAGGGCCGGTGTGATGCGCCAAGCAGCACTCACACGAGGCTCCACATTGTGATACCCCTTGCCACGCACATGGTAGAAGCTGTAGCGTAGCCCCGCATTAAAGCTCCACTTATCTCCCAGCTTCATCTCATCCTCAGCATAGAGCGAAGCCTCATGAGCATAGATATTGGGATTGTTTCCGAAGACGTTAAAGTCCGTCCCACTAAAGTCGTTGAGGTCCTTGCCGTTTACCTTGATCGAAGTCATCTCAGGGCGAAAGGTGTGGAAGGTGTAGTTCGCACCGAAGAGTAACTGATGCTGCTCGACAGGTGAGTAGTGCAGTTCGCTCGTCAGGAGCCAGTCACGGATACCGGAGTCGTAGTTCATCGCCACGGGTGGCTGATCTTTGTCCTCCTGCATCTTCATGCGTAGTCTAGAGCGGTACTGCGTATAGGAGGCTGTGGTATTGAGAAAGAGCTGTCCGTTGATAACATGGTTCCACCGTAGCGAACCCATCGCATTGCCCCACAGCCAAGACATCTGCTGCTTGTCATCTCCACTAGAATAGCGTGTCCAGACACGGTCGTTGCCGTAATAGCCGAAGAGGTACAGCTGGTCTCTATCTGAGAAGCGGTGCGTCACCTTCAGGTTTAGGTCGTGAAAGTCATATCCGCCCTTCATCTTTTCGCCATCCTCGCCCTCCTGGCGATTACGTATTGCCAATGCTATCGCAGCCAGCAGGTCTAGGTAGGTGCGCCGTGCTGAGAAGTTGAAGGTAGTGCGATCCTTGACGATCGGTCCCTCCACATTGATCTTCGAGGAGATCAGTCCCACGCTCACATTGCCGTGGTACTCCTGCATGTCGCCATCCTTGAGACGCACGTCCACGACCGACGAGAGACGCCCTCCGTAACGAGCCGGGAAGGTGCCTTTGTACAGCGTCACCGACTTGACCGCATCGGGGTTGAAGGTCGAGAAAGCTCCCAGCATGTGATTCGGATTGTAGAGCGAGATGCCGTCCATGAGGATTAAGTTCTGGTCGGGGTCCCCACCACGCACGAAGAGTCCCGACGAACCCTCCGTACCGCTCTGCACGCCAGGCAGTAACTGTAGTGCCTTGATCACATCCTGCTCGCCAAAGAAAGTGGGTAGTCGCTTGATCTCGCTCGCCGATATGTGCTGCGCCCCAATCGTTGCTGTCTCAACCCCCGAGGGATTCGGACTCCCCACCACGACCACCTCGCCGAGTAGTTGCCCCTCGATGAGCGAAACCGAGAGCGTCGTATCCGACGAGAGGTGCAGACGTATCGTGTCGCTCTGATAGCCCACATAGGAAAACTGCAGGAGCACCTCCCCCGCAGGGAGCGTCAGCGAGTAGTGGCCGAACTCATTGGTCACGGCACCTGAGCGGCTGTTGAGCTCCATCACATTGGCGGCGATCAGCGTCTCGCCACTCTGCGCATCATGCACGAAGCCATTGATCGTGAACTTGCTCTGCGCTTGTCGAGGTGCTTGCTTGTGTGCTTGCCCGCTCAGTGGCGTGGCGAGCATCATCAGTAGGAGCACTAGTAGCTCCACGGTAAAGTCATATCGACGTAAATAGATCATAAGTAGTTTGCTATACGTTGCTAAA
>CAMCJO010000116.1 GCA_945875135.1 uncultured Porphyromonas sp. | reverse complement strand
GTTGCAGAGCAGGGGCTAGTAGAGTGAGACCTCACTTTTTACTATCTTTGTGGCATATTTGTGAGGAATCGGCACAGGAAGCTCTAGAAGCTTATGTGCTACTAATACAGAAACAAACTAAAGGGCTGAGTAAGCAGCAGACAATAGTAATAAATAGTAACAGCAATGGTTCGAGTTAGATTTGCGCCTAGTCCCACGGGTCCCCTACACATCGGAGGCGTGCGGACAGCACTCTTTAATTATCTCTTCGCACGTCATCATGGTGGCACGATGGTGCTACGTATAGAGGATACGGATAGCAAGCGCTTTGTGCCTGGAGCTGAAGATTACATCATCGAGGCTCTACAGTGGCTAGGGATAGAGATCGATGAGGGCATCGGCAGTACCAATCAGCCTTACGGACCCTATCGCCAGAGTGAGAGACGGGACATCTATCGGGAGTATGTGCAGCAGCTCATAGAGCGTGGCGCAGCGTACTATGCTTTTGATACCGTGGAGGAGCTAGAGCAGGCGCGACAGGATATGCCCAACTTTAGCTATGATGCCTCTACTCGCTCTAAGATGCGCAATAGCCTCTCGCTACCTAGCGAGGAGGTGACTCGTCTGATAGACTCTGGCGAGGAGTATGTAGTGCGCTTTAAGGTAGACCCCGACCGCGAGGTTGAGGTCGATGACTTGATCCGTGGCAAGGTGGTCATCAGCTCTACACAGCTAGACGACAAGGTCCTCTACAAGAGTGCAGACGACCTGCCTACCTACCATCTAGCCAACATTGTCGATGACCACTTGATGCAGATCACGCATGTGATCCGTGGTGAGGAGTGGCTCCCTAGTGCGCCGCTGCATGTCCTGCTTTATGAGGCGTTTGGCTGGCAAGACTCGATGCCTCAGTTTGCACACCTATCGCTCCTGCTGAAGCCTCAGGGTAGTGGTAAGCTGAGTAAGCGCGATGGGGATAAGCTGGGCTTCCCGGTCTTCCCTCTAGAGTGGCGCAGTCCGGAGGATGGCTCTGTATCGATGGGTTACCGTGAGCAGGGTTACCTGCCAGAGGCTGTGAACAACTTCTTAGCACTACTAGGGTGGAACCCCGGTACTGATCAAGAGCTTTTTGCAGATCCGCAAAAGCCCATCTCGTCTGAGCTGATCTCCGCCTTTTCGCTAGATCGCTGTAGCAAGAGCGGAGCGCGCTTTGACTTTGAAAAGGCCAAGTGGTTCAACCATCAGTACATACAGATCGTTCCCGTAGAGCGTCTCATAGCCTATATACGCCCAGCTCTCAGCGAGCGTGGCTTGAACCCTTCGGATGAGTTGCTCGGAGAGGTACTCCTGACGATCCGAGATAAGGCGCAACTGCTACCTGACTTACTGCCCGAGGTGCTTTACTTCTTCGTAGCTCCTACCGAGTATGACGCTAAGGGACTCAAGAAGCACTGGAAGGCGGAGACCCCTGGCTACTTACAGCAGATGATCACCCTCCTCGAGGGACTCCCGAGTGAAGCTTCGCTAGACACGATCGAGCAGGCTCTCTATGACAAGATCAATGGCGATGAGCTACCTATGGGCAAGGTGATGAACGGTATACGTATGGCACTGGTGGGTGAACCACGTGGTGCACGTATCCATGAGATCATATACCTGCTGAGCATCCCCGAGAGCGTACGACGTATGCAACGGGCTATAGCAGAGATCCAGCTATAGCTACATAGATCGAAGTAATCAATGAACTAAACTTTAGATATAACGACTGAATCATGAGTTTGCGTATCAACAAACTTCTGAGCGATGCTGGTATCGGATCGCGCCGTGAAGTGGAGAAGTACATCGTCGCTGGGCGTGTCACGCTCAATGGCGAGCGAGCTGAGCTGACGGATTTCGTGGTAGAGGATGATATCGTGACGCTAGATGGCGAGGAGCTCCCTGTCAACGACATCTTGCGTGAGGCGCTCTCGATGAAGCACTACCTAGAGGCTCAGCAGGAAGAGCGAGAGCCCAGAGATGCTGCTCGGGAATACGCCCCACGAGGCGGAGGTCGCTCCAATCGCCCGGCCAAGTCTGGTCCCAAGAGAATGCGCTCAGACCGATATGGTGATGAGCCTAGAGAGTCTAAGGGACATCCCAAAGGACCCAAAGGCAATAAACCTTACAAGGCCAAGGGCGGTGATGCTCATGGTCGTCGACGTGACAACCGTGGCAAAGACTTTAACAATGACGATAGGTGGTGATCCCAGCATCTACCCTGTCGCTGGATATGAATAGATAAAAGGAAACGAAAGGATGCAGATAACACTGGTCAGACATACCGCAGTATCACCTGAGTGGCAGGTCATCTGCTATGGCAATACAGACATACCGCTGGCAGACACCTTTGATGTGGAAGCTCCTCGTGTGGCTGCCCAGATCGATCTGTCTCTCTATGACCGCATCCTCTCCAGTCCTCTCTCTCGTGCGCTCAAGCTGGCGCAGCATTGCGTACCTCAGGGTACCAAGATAGAGATAGACGATCGTCTGAAGGAGATGAACTTTGGCGACTGGGAGGGGAAGCATTGGGACAGCATCCTCAAGAAAGAGCAGGAGGTGGTAGCTTTCTTCGAGTACTTCATCGATCAGCCAGCCCCTCGTGGTGAGTCGCTACGAGACTTGTCTCGGCGTGTCGCAGAGCTACTGGATGAGCTCTACACATCAGGCGCTCAGCGTGTACTCCTCTTCTCCCATGGCGGTGTCATCAACGCTGTGAGAGCTATGGCGGGGCGCATCACGCTACAAGAAGCTTTTGCTCAGATCCTGCCTTATGGTAGCGTGACGACGATCGATCTAGATGAACTCATACATATAGATCAGATCAAGCTCTGATAAAGTGTCTTACTTGCTTACGATAAGAAGGTAACTAACGTGGGAAAGCGAACTATCTGGACTATAATCATCTTGCTCGTGGCTATTGCGACGGCATCTATCTTGATGCAGTTGAGAAACTTTAGCTATGTCACGGAGCTATACAATGACTACTTTGAGACTTTGGCTCAGAGAGCATTGGATGAGGTCTCTCGTTCACTAGAGCGAGACGAGGTAGATCGTCAGCTGCGCTCGGTCCTGACACAAAACGATCTACAGCGATTTGGCTTGCAAGACTCTCTCCAGTCTGATCAGGACGGGGTGGAAGCTCTCTCGGCCAGCTATCTGTCTGACGGTAGCGAAGTGTGGAATGGCTACGGCAATGCTAAGCGTGCGACCTGTCCTCCATGGGCACAGGCTCGCATGAATAGGCAGGGCACAGAGCATGCTAACGTATTGCAGGGTAAGCTGCTCAACACTTACTTCTACCACCGCAGTCTGCTTGATGAGGCGGTACTACGCACCATCCTCAAGCGTAATGATCAACCTCTCAGACAGAGGATCAATGTGGACTTCTTGCGAAGCGCCCTGGTGCGTGAGCTGGAGCTCGTAGGCATCACGGAGAAGTTTGAGTTTACTATCTGTGATAGTAAGGGGCAGTCAGTCTACACGACCCTCCCAGAGGGTTACGACCCTTCAAAACAGGCTCCTCTTGTGTTGCGGAGAGATATCTTCGTCCGGTCAAACTCCTATATAGATGAGCCAGACGATTCAGATCTGCCCTATATTGAGCTGATCTTTACGGAGCATAGCCACCACATGGGCAATCTAATCTACACGATCCCCCCGATTGCTACCCTCGTGGTGATCGTGATACTCAGTGTGCTCGCCATTGCGATCCTTGTACGGCAGCAGCACTACCTACGTGAGCGTGAGGACTTTGTAAGCAACATGACTCATGAGCTTAAGACACCCGTTAGCTCTATACGTCTGGCCTGTGAGATGCTCGAAGACCCCTCTGTAGAGGAGTCGGAGGAGCGATGCAAGCGCATCACCCAGACCATGCTTAAGGAGGTAGATCGCCTCACGCTACTCGTAGATCAGGTCTTACAGTCCTCATCGATGCAGCGTGGTGTGCTCAAGGTCTACCCTGTAGAGCTAGATGCTCACGAGGAGATTAGAGACCTGAGCAGTGCTTATGTTATGAAGATCACTGAGGCTCATGGAGAGCTCGTGCTAGCTCTAGAGGCTGAGCACCATGAGCTCTTTTGTGATAAGATCGCCTTTCAGAACATTATATCCAATATAGTAGACAACAGTCTGAAGTATTGCAAGGAGGGTGTACCGCCCACCATTACGCTCACCACGCGAAACGATGATACCAACCTTATCATAGATATACAGGATAATGGCATCGGCATCTCTCGTCAGGATAGGGGGCATATCTTCGAGCAATTTTATCGCGTCCATACGGGTGACCGCCATGACGTGAAGGGTTTTGGTCTCGGTCTAGCCTACGTACAGCGGGCTATCCAAGGTATGGGCGGCGAGGTCAAAGTCTTTAGTAAGCTTGGAGTCGGGACTAAGATGTCGCTCCGCATTCCATTCTTAGTACAGCATGAAGCTACGACAAATGATACTGAAAAATAAACGATTCTTATTCAAGAGCATCTAACAGATAATAGACTAGACAATTCTCAATAAATCAAATAACAGATATGAACAACAAAGAAATCAGAGTATTCCTCTGTGAAGACGATGAAAGCCTAGGCACAATGCTTCAGGAGTACCTTATGGCAAAAGACTATGAGGTAGACCTCTTTACAGATGGCGAGACGGGACTAGAGGCCTTTGGTAAGGAAGAGTATGCACTCTGCCTTATCGATATCATGATGCCTAAGATGGATGGATTTGAGTTAGCCAAGCAAATACGCGAAGCTAAGCCCAATATCCCCATTATATTTGTCACCGCAAAGGATCAAAAGAAAGATGTACTACGTGGCTTCAAGCTCGGAGCTGACGACTACATCACGAAGCCCTTTAGTATGCAAGAGCTGGAGGCGCGTATCGTGGCAATCATGCGACGCATCATTGGTGAGGAGCATGAGGAGCCACAGTTCTATCAGCTAGGTAAGCTACTATTCGATACGAAGAAGCAGACCCTTACGACTGAGGATGGTAAGGTACTCTCCCTAACCACAAAGGAAAACGAACTACTCTCTCTCTTTTGCGTCTTTGCCAACGAGACCCTTGAGAGAGACTATGCTCTGAAGACTATTTGGGCTGATGCCAATTACTTTAACGCACGTAGCATGGATGTCTATGTGACCAAGCTCCGTAAGATTCTCAAGGCAGATCCATCGCTAGAGATCAAAAATGTACATGGCAAGGGCTATCGTCTCGTCACACCGATGAAAGAGATACCACAAGATCAGATCAAAAAGATCTAGTCACCTCTTAAGGTAGAGGTAAAAACTCACAAGCAAGTGGCGACGAGGGTCCTAGCACCTTCGTCGCCACTTGCTTTTTTTTTTGTGTGTGCTATACTGAACCTGATACAAGGCAGATGGCTATCATCGCTCAGCATATTGCCGAGAGTGTCTGGCTACAATGATAGGGGAGCCTTAACGCCAAATCCCTACGTGGAGCATGCGATCTCCCCACGTGGATATCTAGTGTGTGTTTGGGCTATTTAGTTTGCTTTTTGAGCCAACTTCTTCTGATGTCGCTTACCTACAGCCAGCACGGCGATGTAGCCTACGACGCCTGAGATAAGGCTACCTGCCAGGATACCCAGCTTGGCCTCGCTGAGCCAGTCGAGGTGCAGATGCACATCGTATGACAGGCTGGCGATAAACATGGAGACCGTAAAGCCGATACCACCCAGTATGGAGACCGCAAAGAGCATGGCGGGATAGACCCCTTCACTCCACCGATGCTTCGTGAGACGAATGTAGACATAGGTAAAGAGGAAGATGCCGACGGGCTTGCCGACGAATAGCCCTAAGATCACTGCGACGGGAAGTGCTGAGATACCACCCACGGCAAAGGTGGAGAAGTCGATCCCTGCATTGACAAACGCAAAGATAGGTAAGATTAAATAGTTGACCCAGCTCGTGAGCGCATGTTCCAGACGCTGTACTGGGGGTATAGCCCGTGAAGCTGATTGGCGCAAGCTATTGATCAGAGCAATATCAGCTTCATCAAGGTGTGTGGTCTGACCCTTTTGCGCATCCTCTGTATGCGGTAGCATCTTAGAGACCGTACCCGCGAGATGGCTCAGCTGGTGCCGAGAGACAGAGGTCGTCATAGGTACTGTCAGAGCGACCATGACGCCTGCGATGGTAGTGTGGATACCGCTCTGTAAGAAAAAGAACCATACGACGAAGAGTCCGATCATGTAGATCACTATATTGCGTACTCCCGATCGTCCTAAGAGAGCTAGAAGAGCAACTGTCACCAAGCCTAGACCTAGCATCCATAGGTTGATCCCAGAGGAGTAAAAGAGTGCTATCACGATGATACCGCCTATGTCGTCAGCCACCGCTAGTGTAGTCATAAAGACACGTAGCGAGACGGGTACATGATCCTTCAGCACCATCAGCACCGCCAGTACGAAGGCTATATCTGTAGCCATCGGGATAGCTGCACCACGGCTCGCATCACCCGCAGGAGCGATCAGCAAGAAGAGGAGGATAGGTATAGCCATACCGCCAATGGCCCCCACGACGGGCATCATAGCCTTCTTGACTGAGGAGAGTTCTCCCACGAGAAGCTGTTGCTTGATGTCTAGCCCCACAACGAAAAAGAAGAAGACCATCAAAACATCATTAGCAAAAACCAAAAAGCTCATCGGCTCGCCATGATAATGAAATATGTCTAGCCCTAGGATGTTCAGGTTGACCGGTATAGCGAGCAGATTATGGTATAGATCTCTGAGAGGACTATTGGCCACAATAAGTGCTACGATCGTCGCAAGAAAGAGTACGACAGTGGAATCTACTTTACGGATTGTAAACCTCTGAATAGGTCTAAGGATGCGATTGGTTGGAGACATGAGGTATGAGTCGATTATATATTAACGTGGTCTCAAGGATGGAGCTATACGTATGGTGGTAAACATACAATGCCCAACTGAGTCTGTCTAAGCGAAAATAGAGAGCTGTTGTAGAGCAATAAGAGGGTGTGCTAAAGTAGCATCTCATACAGCCCCGCTCTCGAGGCAAAGGTAG
>CAMCJO010000115.1 GCA_945875135.1 uncultured Porphyromonas sp. | reverse complement strand
GGAACTTTTTAGTTCCAACGGAGGAACTTTCGAGTTCCAAGGGAGGAACTTTTCAGTTCCTAGGTAGGAATTCAAAATTTCCAAGGTAGGAAAAGTAAATTTCCAACGGAGGAAAACTTTCTTTCCAACGATGGAAATCGGAAGCGCTGACGGAGGGGCCTGCCATAATCCACCGAGCTGCTTATCCGACTAGAGGAGACTAAGCGGTTACATTGACCTGATAAACAGTCAACTAGACCGATTTGTCGAGTCACTCTACGCGAGCAATGGCTGAGATCTTTCGAGCTAGATGTACGTTCGTTGGTCGATTTTTATTACCTTAGCGACCGAATACCATTTCCGAGTAGTTTCAAACAGTACATGATTTCGACCCAATACAATGCGATGATCACTGCCGTAGGTGCTTACCTACCAGAGGATCGACTGACTAATGCCGACCTAGAGCAGATGGTCGACACCACCGACGAGTGGATTATGACACGTGTAGGCATCAAGGAGCGCCGCATACTCAAGGACAAGAGCCTCGGCGCATCCTACCTAGCTATCCAAGCTGTTCGCCAAATGTTGGAGCGGTGGAGTATAGACCCGCTCTCAGTGGAGGGTATCATACTAGCGACGAATACGGCCGACTACCACTTTCCCTCGACCTCTTCGATCGTAGCCTTTGAGACTGGTTGCCGACACGCTTTTACCTTTGATATCAACTCGGCCTGCCCTAGCTGGCTCTACGCGCTAGAGACGGGTGCCAACTTCATTCGCTCAGGACAGTACAAGCGTCTGATCGTAGTGGCTACGGAGAAGATGTCCGCAGCAATTGACTACACAGACCGCCAGACGAGTCCGCTCTTTGGTGATGGCTCGGGCTGCGTTCTCCTGGAGCGTACGGAAGATACTTCGCTAGGCGTACAGGATGCTCTCTTCAAGACCGACGGCAATGGTCGCTCGCACCTGATCATGAAGTCGGGCGGATCGGCTAGTCCCGCCACGGCAGAGACGGTCGCACGCCGTGAGCACTTCGTCTATCAGGAGGGGCAGCATGTCTTTAAGAATGCGGTCCTCGACATGGCTCGTGTGAGCCGTGAGGTGATGAAGCGCAACCATCTGACCAACGATGATGTCGCTTGGGTCGTACCTCACCAAGCTAATATGCGTATCATCCAGGCGGTTTCGGAGTACACCGACGTGCCGATGGACAAGGTGATGGTCACGATCGAGAAGTATGGCAACATATCCTCCGCCACGATACCTATCTGTCTCTGGGAGTATGAGCCTAAGCTCAAGAAGGGCGACAAGCTCATCCTAAGCTCCTTCGGTGCTGGGTACACGTGGGGAGCTGTCTATCTAGTCTGGGGCTATGACGGAGCTACAGCACCTCGCCGGTAAGCCCTTACCAGAGGGCTACAAGAGCGGCTTCGTGAGCATCGTCGGCAACCCTAATGTGGGTAAGTCGACGCTGATGAACTACCTGGTCGGAGAGCGCATCTCGATCATCACGAGCAAGGCGCAGACGACGCGACACCGCATCCTAGGCATTGTCAATAGCGAACAGATGCAGGTGGTCTACAGCGATACGCCTGGGGTGCTACAGCCTAGCTACAAGCTGCAGGAGCGTATGCGCGCCTACTCGGAGCAAGCTCTAGAGGATGCTGATCTGCTACTCTACGTCACCGACACGATGGAGGAGCGAGACAAGCATCACGACTTCGTGGAGCGTGTACAGCGACTCTCCTGCCCGATCATCGTGGTCATTAATAAGGTAGACCTAACAGACCAGAAGCATCTGGAGGAGCTAGTCGACTACTGGCACGGCATCATACCACAGGCGGAAATTATCCCAGTGTCGGCTCTGAGGCAGTTTAACCTAGCTCCGCTCAAGAAGCGCATTGAGGAGCTGCTCCCCGTGTCGCCGCCTTACTTCGAGCAGGACGCGCTGACCGATCGGCCAGCACGCTTCTTCGTCTCGGAGATCATCCGCGAGAAGGCTCTCCAGTACTATCACCAAGAGGTGCCGTACGCTGTGGAGGTCGTCGTGGAGGAGTTTGTCGAGAGTCCCGACCGAATCGACATGCGCTGCGTGATTCTCGTAGAGCGTGAGTCGCAAAAGGGGATCATCATTGGGCACAAAGGCTCCGCCATCAAGCGTCTCGGCATCTCGGCACGAAAGGATCTAGAGCGATTCTTTGACAAGCATATCCACCTGACACTATTGGTTCGTGTGGATAAGGATTGGCGTCAGAGCGATCAAGCATTGACACAGTTTGGCTATGACATCTAGCCGTTGATACTGTTTTTTTGACGCACCTATTTATATACTAAGCAGACTGACATAGTCTATTAAGAGATATCAAGCTATGAGTAATCTAGTAGCCATCGTAGGACGCCCCAACGTGGGCAAGAGTACCCTCTTCAACCGTCTGACTCGCTCCCGCCAAGCAATCGTCACAGAGGAGGCGGGTACGACACGTGACCGACAGTATGGCCACGTCACTTGGTGCGAGCGTACCTTTTCGATTGTAGACACGGGCGGATGGGTCTTGCGCAGTGATGATGTCTTTGAGGAGGAGATCAATAAGCAGGTGCGCATAGCGGTCGAAGAGGCTGACCTGATCCTCTTTCTCGTGGACATACTCAACGGCGTGACCGATCTAGACGACGAGATAGCTCTGATGCTCCGACAGACCAACAAGCCTGTCATACTGGTGGCCAACAAGGCGGACAACTTCACCCAGCACAACGACGCGGCGGAGTTTTACTCCCTAGGTATTGGCGACCCCTACCCTATCTCAGCGATCAACGGCTCCTCGACGGGCGACCTCCTCGACCATATCTTAGAGCTACTCCCTAAGGAGGGCAATCATGAGCCTCTCCTTGAGCTACCCCGCTTTGCCATCGTGGGCAGACCAAATGCGGGTAAGTCTTCGCTCCTGAACGCACTCATCGGCGAGGAGCGCAACATCGTCACCGACCGCTCGGGCACGACGCGTGACAGCATCTTTGCGGAGTACGATAAGTTCAACCAGCACTTCTACCTCGTTGATACAGCGGGCATCCGCAAGAAGGGCAAGGTCAACGAAGACCTCGAGTACTACTCCGTAATCCGTGCTATCCGTGCTATCGAAAATGCCGATGTATGCATCATGCTGATCGATGCTACGAGAGGTATAGAGGCTCAGGATGCCAACATCTTTCGGGTGATCCAGCGCAACAGCAAGGGGCTGGTCGTCTGCGTCAATAAGTGGGACCTAGTCGAGGACAAGAGCACACCCGTGCAGCGCACTATGGAGGAGGCGATCCGTGCACGATTTGCCCCCTTTACCGACTTCCCGATTATCTTCATCTCGGCACTCAATAAGCAGCGCATCCTCAAGGTCATCGAGACGGCACAGCATGTCTACGATATGCGCTCGACACGCATCCCGACGCACCAGCTCAACCAAGTGCTACTCCCGCTGATCGAGAAGACTCCTCCACCCTCTATCAAGGGGAAGTACATCAAGATCAAGTTCGTACAGCAGCTCCCCACGGCGGTCCCGTCTTTTGCTTTTTATGCGAATCTGCCCCAATGGGTACGCGAGCCGTACAAGCGTTTTCTCGAAAATCAAATTCGTAAGAACTGGGACTTCTGCGGGACTCCTATCAACATCTTCCTCAGAGAGAAGTAACCCTCCTCTTCACCACCTACTATAAACATGGAGCAAGCAATAACTGCGTCAGATCATACTAAAAGGTATCTCATCATCCCCTCTGGAGGGTCGGGCGTTCGTATGGGAGCTGATCTGCCCAAGCAATACATCAAGCTGGGAGGCAAAACAATCCTCCAGCACACCATAGAGGCTCTGGCTAAGCATGTGGACTACATCGTACTTGGCATATCATACGACTACCGTATCATCGTCGAGGATATGCTCCAGACGATGGGGCTTGCTGATCGTGTCTATCTAACTGTCGCTGGGAAAACACGCTTTGACACAGTCCAGAGAGCTCTACGTGTCGTACCTGACGGAGTACTCGTCGGTATACATGATGCGGTACGACCCTTTGTCTCTAGCAAGGTGGTGGACAAATGCTACGAGGAGGCGCAGCGCGTGGGCGCAGCGGTACCTGTCCTAGAGCTCACAGAGAGCTTGCGCTATCTACCCGATGAGGGCGAGCAACAGCCTTCGCAAGCTGTAAATCGCAGCATCTACCGCTTGGTTCGTACGCCACAGGTTTTCTGGTCCGAGCGCATCAAGGAGGCTTACCAGCAGCCCTTTCAGGAGAGCTTCACCGACGACTGCTCTGTCTATGACCAGCTCTATAGCGACCTAGCACTGGTCCCGGACACCACGGAGAATATCAAGATCACCACACCCGACCAGCTTTACTGGGGCGAGCATATCCTGACCACATCTCGTCAAGAGCGTCTACGCCTCACCGAGAGACTACTCTCGAGTAGATAGGCTGTTCCCTCTCTCTGTCCACACTGCTATGAGCTTCCTGACCACACCCCTAGCAGATTTGCCTGGACTGGGCCCCAAGCGGGCGCAGCTAATAGCCGAAGAGCTGGATCTACACACCTATCGGGATCTGCTCTACTACATCCCCTATCGCTACGCTGATCGTCGGGTCATCTATCCCATAGGTGCACTCACACCCTCTATGTCAGAGGTACAGGTCCAGGGGATCTTACAGCCCTTTAGCGCACCCTCTCTGGGACGCAAGAGCAGTCTCTCGGCACGCCTTATGGATGACACGGGAGAGCTACTATTGGTTTGGTTCAAAGGGCACAACTACATCCAGCGTGCGCTCACCCCGGGCTGCAAATATATCGTCTACGGCAAGCTACAGCTCTTCAACAATCAGCTACAGATCACACATCCAGAGATCAAACCCGCAGACAAGCCAAGCCCATCCGTCGGTGGGTACCAACCGATCTACCGAACCACCGAGCGACTCAAACGCGCCCGCATCGATTCCGCTTTCTTAGGGCGCTACATCGACCAGCTCCTACAGAGCCCTTACTTCTCCATCCCCGAGACGCTCTCCGAGCCTCTCATAGCGCACCGCCATCTAGCACCTCTCCAGACGGCTATCAGATGGATCCATCACCCGCAGAGTGTCGAGCAGGCGCAGGTGGCTAAGTTCAGACTGAAGTACGACGAACTCTTTTACCTCAACCTCTACCTGCGTCGCCTAGCCGTCATGCAGCGTATGCGCTACGAGGGCTACCGCTTAGATCAGGTGGGCAAGCTCTTCAACGGACTATACTACGCACTCCCCTACGACCTCACGGGAGCGCAAAAGCGGGTCCTCCGTGAGATACGTCGAGACACCCTCTCGGGTGCACAGATGAATCGCCTCATACAGGGGGACGTGGGCAGTGGCAAGACTCTCATCGCACTCTTTGCCATGCTCCTAGCCGTAGACAACGGCTACCAAGCCTGCATGCTCGCCCCGACGGAGATCCTAGCGCAGCAGCACTACGAGACCATCTCTGAGTTCGTTGAGGGACTGGATGTATCCATAGCACTTCTCACGGGGAGTAGCAAGACGAGAGAGCGACGTGAGACCCTGTCGGCCCTAGCCGATGGCAGCCTCTCCATATTGATCGGCACACACGCTATATTAGAGGAGCGGGTCGCCTTTCGCAAGCTCGGCATGGCGGTCATAGACGAGCAGCACCGCTTTGGCGTAGCCCAGCGCTCCAAGCTCTGGGGCAAGAACGTCCTGACACTTCCCCACATCCTCGTCATGAGCGCCACCCCGATTCCCCGCACCCTAGCCATGACCATGTATGGCGACCTCGATGTCTCGGTCATAGACGAGATGCCCCCTGGGCGCAAACCGATCACGACCGTCCAGATAGCAGAAAAGAAGAAAGAAACACTCTACAACCTCATCAACGAAACGATCAATCGTGGACAACAGATCTACGTTGTCTTCCCTATGATCGAGGGAACCGAAGAGTCTGACTTTGCCAATCTAGAGCTGGGCTACAAGGAGTACGTAGAGCACTTTGGCGAAGAGCGAGTCGTCTACGTTCACGGACGACTCAGTGCCGAGGACAAGGCGGAGCAGATGGAACGCTTTGCCTCGGGTGAGGTGCCGATACTGCTTGCAACGACCGTCATCGAGGTGGGCGTCAACGTGCCAAACGCTACGGTCATGGTGATCAACGATGCGCAGCGCTTCGGACTGGCACAGCTACATCAGCTGCGGGGACGTGTAGGGCGTGGTGGCGACAAGAGCTACTGCCTCCTCGTCACGCCCGATGACCTGCAGGGCGATGCCAAGCAACGCATCGACACGATGGTTGCCACGCAAGACGGCTTCAAGATAGCGGAAGAGGATATGCGCCTACGTGGCTTCGGACAGATGGAGGGGACACGACAGAGTGGCACCCTAGCGGGCATCAGCATAGCCGATCCCGTGGCCGACTACAACCTCCTCGCCCTCACACGAGTAGATGTCAACTACCTCCTCGACTACAGTCCGCTCCTCGACAAACCCGACACAGAGCTCTACCGCATCAACCTCGAGCGCATCCACCCCAACGCCCACCACTGGGGACAAATCAGCTAATCCCCAGCACCCATTAATTAAAGGTGCCTGGGATGCCAATCGAGAGCAAAGCCTAGTTAATTGACTCTGCAAAGGTAATATAGCAGACTACAAAGCGTGAGCTCTGATACACTGAGCATCTCTCTGCAATCTCCATACATCTCAACAGACCACAAAGAGCAGGTTACTCTTCTTCAGTCTCGCTTGTCTCCCTCTCTCTGTAGATCAGCATTGCTGAGGGCACCCAGTTAGAGAGGATAGTGCCTTGTCCACCTCCAAAGATAGCTGTGGAGTACTTGATATCGATGACCTCTATATTATTCTCGGCGATGAAGTTGTTGATCCAACTGTCTAGACGGTCAGTGTTAGCAGCATGCTCTCTTGACTTGATAATGAATTATTGCTGTCCGATAAAAGTCAGAAAGGGCATACCAAGGGGACTCAACCATAGAATTGAAGCGGTTGGACTTTCTATTTTTGATTTCCAAGCCCCCCTTTTGAGCAAAACGCCTTCTTGAACTC
>CAMCJO010000114.1 GCA_945875135.1 uncultured Porphyromonas sp. | reverse complement strand
TCACAATCTTGCTTGCAAGATTGTCCTGACTTTGCAGAAAGGATGAAGCGCAAGGTGCTGAGGGTGAGGTCTGAAGGGAGCATACCTACGTATGTGACCGAAGCCGAATCCCGAAAGCAACACAGCGATTCGCCTTTATGCAACAGTCTCAAGCTACAAGCAGCACGCTAAGCAAAGCCCTCCACTGAGCATCTCTGCCTCACTCGTGGAGGGCTTTGACATCGTCTCAACAAACTTTCCTCTCTTATGGCACATCTAACTTTTGATATTTGTCCGTGCCCGGCACTCTACCCTTACTACCATCAGGAGGACAGCGTAGTGGTCGTGGTGGACATACTGCGTGCTGGCACCTCAATGGTGGCGGCCTTTGACCATGGCGCTAAAGAGATCATACCTGTGGCGACGACCGAGGAGGCGGAGAGCTTGCTTGGTAAGGGCTACGTGGTTGCTGCCGAGCGCAATGCGATGCGTTGTCCGTGGGCTGACCTGGGCAACGATCCCTCCGAGTTTACTGCTGAGCGGATCGGCGGACGTAGCATCGTCTTCACGACGACCAACGGTACCCAAGCCATTCACGCAGCTCGGGAGGCTGGCGCAGCGGAGATCATCGTAGGGGCCTTTAGCAATCTCACCGCTGTGGCGCGCCACTGCCAAGCGTCGGGGCGTGCCGTGACGGTACTCGCTTCTGGTTGGCAAAACAGCTTCTGCATCGAAGACACGCTCTACGGTGCTGCGCTCCTAGACAAGCTTGAGGAGCTGGGCGCAAGCTACCGACTCACCGACAGTAGCCGCACGGCACTAGAGCTGTACCGCGAGCACCGAGCGCATCTCTACGACTACCTCTACAATTGCGATCACAACCAACGTCTGATACAACGTGGCTACCCCGAGAGCCTACGCCTCTGCCTCGAGCAAGACAGCTCGACACACATTCCCACGCTCAACGAAGCTGGGCAACTATATGTCTAAACCGCTGTCCTCAACGCTAATTTCCGTACATTTGCAACGTAAGTAGTTTCAGCCCCATTATACACAACCCGCTATGATTAGTTACTTTGTCCTTGGTGACACGATTTATGCCGTCTCACACACCACAGCTCTCAGCGAGGAGACCTGCGAGCGTCTCTCGTGGCTCTTTGGCGGAGCGCAGCTGGCTCCCGAGTCTCAGCTCGAGGGAACCTTTGTGGGCCCCCGCCCTACGCAGGTGACTCCATGGAGTACCAATGCTGTGGAGATAACGCAAAACATGCGCATCGCTGGCATCGACCGTATCGAGCAGCTCACACGTACTCACGAAGCGAAACCACACTACGACCCGATGCTCCAAGCGATCTACAAGGGGCTAGGTCAGGAGAGCTTCGCCATGACCGCTGAGCCACAGCCGATCCGTGAGATCACGGACCTCGAGGCGTACAACGAGGAGGAGGGACTAGCCCTAAGCGAGGAGGAGATAGCTTACCTACAGGGCGTCTCGGCACGTATCGGTCGTCCGCTGACAGACTCAGAGGTCTTCGGCTTCTCACAGGTCAACTCAGAGCACTGTCGTCACAAGATATTCAACGGCACCTTCATCATCGACGGTTTGCGACAAAACGATTCGCTCTTTGCGATGATCAAGCAAACCTCTAAGGAGAACCCCAACGGCATCGTATCGGCTTACAAGGACAATGTAGCTTTTGTCAAGGGTCCCCGCGTCTGGCAGTTTGCGCCAACGAGCGCGACGGAGCCCTCGCTCTTTACACTACGGGAGCGCAATACGGTCTTGGCACTAAAGGCTGAGACGCACAATTTCCCCACGACGGTCGAGCCCTTCAACGGCGCAGCTACCGGCTCGGGCGGTGAGATCCGTGACCGTATGTGCGGTGGCAAGGGGTCGCTACCACTCTCTGGTAGTGCCGTCTACATCACCTCCTACCCACGTCTAGAGAAGGATCAGAAGCTTAGCCCCGCCAAACTAGACCCACGCCCGTGGCTTTACCAGTCTCCGCAAGAGATCCTGACGAAAGCGAGCGACGGTGCTAGTGACTTTGGCAATAAGTTTGGACAGCCACTGATCAACGGTTCGCTACTGACCTTCGAGCATCAGGAAAGTGCCGACAGTACGCTCTACGGCTACGACAAGGTGATCATGCTGGCGGGCGGTATGGGCTACGCGCCCCAGGAGGATGCTAAGAAGGAGACACCACAGCCTGGCGAGACGGTCGTGCTACTCGGTGGCGACAACTACCGCATCGGTATGGGTGGTGGTGCCGTCAGCTCTGTCGCTACGGGCGAGTACAGTAGCGGTATCGAGCTTAATGCGGTGCAGCGTGCCAACCCAGAGATGCAGAAGCGTGTTCTCAACGTGGTCCGCGCCATCAGCGAACAGGGCGACAACCCGATTGTGAGCATCCACGACCACGGTGCTGGCGGTCACCTAAACTGTCTCACCGAGCTCATCGAGGATACCGGAGGACGAATCGACATTGACGCGCTACCCGTGGGCGACCCGACGCTCTCCGCTAGAGAGATCATCGGCAATGAGAGCCAAGAGCGTGTCGGTCTGCTCATCCAGGAGCGTGAGTACGCGCAGATGGAGCAGATAGCACGACGTGAGGGTAGCCCTATATATAAGGTAGGCGAGACGACCGACGATGAGCGTCTCCTCTTTAGCACAGAGCGGGAGGGACGCGCTGCCATCGACCTAGCCGTATCCGACCTACTGGGACAGTCGCCCAAGACGGTTATGGAGGACGAAACGGTCGCTCATCAGTTTGCCCCAGTAAGCTATGACAAAAAGCTATGGCGCGAATACCTAGACAAAGTCTTGACCCTCGAAGCGGTCGCCTCTAAAGATTGGTTGACTAACAAAGTGGACCGCTCCGTGACGGGTCGTGTGGCACAGCAGCAGTGCGTCGGTGCGCTCCAGCTACCACTCTCCGACCTCGGTGCTATGGCACTAGACTACGACGGCAAGAGTGGTATGGCTACTGCCGTAGGGCATGCGCCTCAGGTGGCACTCATCGATGCTGGTGCTGGCTCTCGGATGGCTATCGCAGAGGCTCTGACGAACATTGTCTTTGCCCCCATCGAGGGTGGCATACGTGGCATCTCGCTCAGTGCAAACTGGATGTGGCCTTGTCGCAACAAGGGCGAGGACGCACGTCTCTATGAGGCGGTGCAGGCTTGTAGTGAGTTTGCTATAGATCTAGGGATCAATATCCCGACGGGCAAAGACTCGCTCTCTATGACGCAGAAGTATCCCGACGGAAAGCAGGTGATGAGTCCAGGCACACTGATCATCACCGCAGCAGCGCCCGTGAGCAACGTCAGAGGCATCGTAACGCCTGAGCTCAAGGCGACTAAGCAGAGCCGTCTGCTCTACATAGACTTTAGCTTTGCTCCGATGGCACTCGGTGGCTCAGCTTTGGCACAAGCCTTGGGACAGCTGGGTGACAGCTTCCCCACAGTCGGCGATACCGATTACTTCGCCACCGCCTTTGAGGCTGTTCAGGAGTTGATCCATAAGGGCTTAGTCCTAGCCGGTCACGACATCTCGGCGGGCGGTATGGTCACGACACTCTTGGAGATGTGCTTCGCCAATACTCATGGCGGTGCTGAGATCAGCCTCGACGAGCTCTCCCATGTGGACCTCGTCACGGCACTCTATAGTGAGAACCCAGGCGTCATCCTACAGGTTTCCAAGGCAGAGCAGGCGAAGCGTATCCTCGAGGAGTACGAGATTGCTTATGCCGACCTCGGCGCACCCACCGAGTCTCGCCTACTGATGATTCACCAAGAGGGCAAAACGTACGAGATCGACATCGATGCTGCACGCAAGTGCTGGGCAAACAAGTCTTACCTGCTAGACTGCTTCCAGAGTGGCGAAGCTCCAGCAACGAGTCGCTACGAGAACCTAGGCAAGCAGCCCGTACAGTGGCGCTTCCCGCACGCTTTCGCTGGCACTTATGCTGGTCTCGGTCTAGAGCCTCATCGCACGAAGGCATCAGGCATCAAGGCGGCTATCCTACGAGACAACGGGACCAATGGTGAGCGTGAGATGGCTTACGCACTGCACCTCGCAGGCTTTGACGTGGTGGATGTGCATCTGACCGACCTCATCGAGGGGCGCACCGACCTAGCTGACGTGCGCATGCTTGTCTACTGCGGTGGCTTCTCGCACTCCGATGTCTTAGGCTCTGCCAAGGGCTGGGCAGCGGGCATCCTTTACAATGAGCGTGCTCGCAAGGCTATCGAAGCTTTCTACGCACGCCCCGACACACTCTCACTCGGTATCTGCAACGGCTGTCAGCTCATGGCGCAACTCGGGCTCCTCGGCAAGGATGCTCAGGGCGAAAGCCTCTTCAAGCTGGAGCACAACGCTTCGCACAAGTTTGAGTCCAACTTCCTAACCGTAGATATCGCCGACACAGGTGCTATCTTGACACAAGGCCTCGAGGGCTGTCAGCTCGGTGTCTGGGTGGCTCACGGCGAGGGACACTTCGTCTGCCCCACGATACCCGATGAGCAGATCGCAGCGCGCTACCATTACGACACCTACCCCGGCAATCCCAATGGCTCTGAGCGTGGCATCGCAGCACTTTGCAGTAGCGATGGCCGTCACCTAGCTATGATGCCTCACCCAGAGCGTGCGACGCTCACCTGGCAGTGTGGCTTCTACCCCGAGGAGCGTCGTCAGGAGGATCAGGTCTCTCCGTGGATACAGTTCTTCCGCAACGGCTACGAGTGGCTCGCTCAGCAGTAGTCCCCGCCGCCTAGCCTATGCCTGAGATAAGCCGTGAGCATCTCTGTATCTACGCCTTGACGCAGCTCAAGGGCGTATCGCTACAGCTCGCTCGCCATCTGATAGAGTTTGCCGGATCAGCCACAGCACTATGGGCTGATCCACAAGCTCTAGCAAGGCTCAACGGCCACGTCTACACGCATCTCTACCCGCTCCTACGGGATCGGGCTAAACTCGAGGAAACGCAAGCGCAGCTACAGCGCACCGCCGATCTAGGCATTCGAATGGTCAGCATCTACGATGCCGACTACCCTCCCCTACTCCTCCAGTGTGCCGATGCGCCTCTGATACTCTTTTACCTAGGCGACCTAGCGCCACTCCATGCGGAGCAGACGCTCAGTGTCGTCGGCACGCGCAAGCCTTCGCAGCATGGTGTTGAGGATCTGCAGGCGATTATCAGCCACCTGCCCAACGTAACAGACAGCGTGACCATTGTCAGCGGACTGGCACTTGGACTAGACGCTGTCGCACACAAAGCGGCGCTACAGGCGGGCTTGCCCACCGCTGCCGTGCTGGCTCACGGGCTTCATATGATTTATCCGAGCAATCACCGCAACCTAGCTCGCAATATCGTAACCCACGGCGGCGCTCTACTCTCCGAGTACCCAGCGGGTGTCAAGCCCCAGCGACATCAGTTCGTCTTGCGCAATCGTATCGTGGCGGGGCTCACGCAGGCGACCCTCGTCGGTCAGTCTGCCGAGCGTGGAGGTTCGCTCATCACAGCGCACCAAGCCTTCGACTACGACCGTGTCGTCTATGCCCTTCCAGGTCGCCCCTCAGATCGTGAAAACGAAGGGTGCAACAACCTTATCTACAACAATATCGCCAAGCTCATCACCTCAGCCGCTCACCTCTGCGAAGACCTCGAGTGGAAGAAGCCCGACCATGAGGCGCGCAGTGCCGTCGGCTCCGTGTCTCGCGAGAGCAAGCTCAACGCTCTGCGTGCTCGCCTAGAGCCAGAGACACGCCCTCTCCTCGATCTGATTGTAGAGAGCGGCGATGGGCTCTCGATCGATGCTATCTGCGACCAGACGCTCATGGGGGTCGACGAAGTGAGCTTCCGGCTCTTCCTCCTTGAGAGCGAAGGTGCCGTCTCGCTCCAGCCCGACGGGCGCTACAAGCTACAGATCTAGCCGCACGTCCCCTCACAGACAGCGATGCGTCTCGGTAAGAACTAGCCCTCTTGCCGAGACGCATCGTTATTTGTCGTGCCATCTGACCCGAGACAGCCGTGAGGTGCCGACCGTTTTGTCAACTTTCCAAAAATGTTCCAGCCTTGGAAAATTAAATTTCCAACGGAGGAAAAGAAGAGTTCCTCCCTTGGAACTAAAGAGTTCCTCCGCTGGAACTAAAGAGTTCCCCCCTTGGAACTAAAAAGTTCCAAGAGGGGAACCGTTTTTGGAACTCGTATGTAATACGGAGCCAGCATGATACGACTGTGTATGACGATGACTAACCCGCGGCACAGCAACGGATACCCGCTCGCTAGAGGAGACTGGTGCAACAGTCAACAGTCTCACTGCGATTCTCCTTTATGCAACAGTCTCCATTTGGTACCTCTAGCGTATAGAGACGTGGTGCTGAACCTTTCATAGACGGGCATATAGCAAGAGGGAGGAGATATCCTTATGATATCTCCTCCCTCGCATTGTAGAGACTACTATGAGAGCAGTCTCAGGAGCTTAGACGGCAAGGTGCCTGTCTGGCATCATTACTCTTTGATCAGTAGCTGTGACTGACTACCTACTCGTAGCAGATAGGCACCTTGGCTGAGCGCGTCGGTGTAGAGGACGGTCTCAGTCTGCTCTAGAGTCATCTGCAGGACGACCTCTCCCTGCATAGAGGTTAGGTAGGCTGTCTGACCGATACGCTCTGCTGGTACCGTGATGACGATACGCTCTGCAAAGGGGTTAGGATAGACAGCTAGCTCTGCCTCGGAGATCTGAGAGATAGCATTTACCTTCTTGAAGGTCGCCTCGACCTTGAGGTCCTGGTCGCCTAGAGTGACGATGAGCTTATTGCCCTCGATCTTCGTATCGGCACCAGCGACGGCAGGCTTGTCATTGACCATCCATTGGTCTAGCTCATAGCCCTCCTGAGGCGTAGCGGTAAAGGTAATAACAGCACCCTGCTCTACCTGATCCTTGCTCTGGATAGCCTTAGCCTCGGGACCAACCGTTGCAGCGATAGCACCACCCTCACCAGCGGTAAAGGTAACGGCATGCTTGACGATGAGCTTCTTGAAGGTCGCCTCGACCTTGAGGTCCTGGTCGCCTAGAGTGACGATGAGC
>CAMCJO010000113.1 GCA_945875135.1 uncultured Porphyromonas sp. | reverse complement strand
CCAAAATCGACCTCTTTGAGTGGATAAATGAGCCGTTTTCACCGCCTCCAGACGAGCCCGAAATAGCATAGGGGGGATACCCCCGTTTTTACCGCAAATGTCAAGGGGCGATTGACCCGCTTGACAGCTATCTTACACCCTTCGCCCGCCAAAAACGTTTAGGACACTATTGCGATGCTGTAAACTTTGATACAACGGACTACATCTCACTAGACACGAGCCGTGTGTTCCTACAAAGGGTTACTCGTCTCGATTTGACACGACGGATGCTGTAACCTTTGATACAACGGACGCACAGACTATGCGTCCCTACAAAGGGTTACACGTCTTGCCGATTACAGCGTTGTAGTTTTGACGGGGACGGACGCCCTCTCACTTGACGCTATCCGAGCGTTCCTACAAAGGGTTAGTCGTAAGATTTGCTAGTGGTAAGATTTGGGCTATTTGAATATTTTGACTAACTTGCGCAGTCAAAAAAGGGTTGAAATCTACCTACTAGCAGGGCAACTTATCAATAACCATCATTATATGAAACATAGACTACTAACTATCTGCTACTTTTTGTCTATCTGCTTGATACCATTATCAGCCATCGCTCAAACTCTTACAGTAGAAGTAACTGAACCTGGGACAGGCGAGTCACTCTTTGCACAGCACAGTGATGCGACTGAGCTCATTGTCAAGGGGCACATCAATCACTTAGACCTAATGGCACTGAGAGCTAGTTGCCGAAGCCTAGAGAGCCTTGATCTGTCTGACACATCTATTGATGCCTATTCAGATGAAATCAGCTATGTGGACTATCCCGCCAATGAGCTGACAGAGGCTCTAGCTCACTACAACAGCCTTAAGACTCTGACTCTACCCAGCACACTAGAATCTATTGCCAACAAGGCGCTCTACAAATGCGCCTCGCTACAAACGATCACTATCCCAGGCGCACAGATCCCCACGGTGGGTGGTAGTTACTTTGTAGAGAGTAAGAGAATGGAGGAGGTAGCACTATGCGTACCCGAAGAGCTCCTGCAGAGCTATAAGGATCGTAAGGAGAAGGCATGGCAGTTTAAGACGATTACTGCGATTGCTCCCGAAAATCCCTATGCTAAAGTATCTTTTGACGATATCTATGGCCCTAACTATGTCCCCTTCTCAAAGGGAAACAAGGACAAGCGAGCTGCAATCTATCAAGCTTACTTTATCAATAACTCGAGTGAGATCATAAACAGCATCGAAATGGAGTACTGGTACGATGATGAGGATATAAGACGAACGGTCAGCCTCAACGAAGTACAGCTCTTGCCAGGCAAAGAAACACCTGATGGACAAGGTACAATCCTACTCGACTCCCCTGATGATACTTACACTCACCTGCTGCATCTACGTCCTAGCAAGGTCAATGGCGTCACGGTGGATCATATGCAGACTACGCACAAGCCACTGAGGGTCTATGAGCTGATTGATGACTTCCGCTTTAACGAGCATCTCATAGAGCTATACTATGATCCTACAGATGCAAAAGGGCAAGCCAAGTATGCCAATCTAGTCAATGCACTCTCGACCATTATCCACGATACGCGCAAGAGCAACAAGTTTTCGCGCGAGCGCTTCTGCCTAGTCACCATCACAGGGCAAATGAAGGAGGGAGCCTTTGTCCCATCACTTACCGATCTCAAGTCCCAAGCAGAGACCTTGCGTATAGATTCTCTACCTCTCTTCACTTACGATCGGGATCTACTGACACCTTACGGCACGATCAATAATTATAAGCAGCTAGCCGACCTCTCGATCTATACGCCTACTCTGCGTATAGGCGATGTCGAAGATATACATCAGTATCTCTTCTCTAGAAGCTACAACTACCCAGCAATGTGCCGTATGGAGACTCCTCGTGTAGAGCTAGACCCTAAGACTCAAAAGTTTCAGATTGTCACCTCTGGGCGCATCAACCCTAACGTAGATCTCTCACACCCATTGAGACTGACCTACTACTTGATAGCAAACGACACGCTCCCTGAGGCTTACTCAGACGAGATGGGGCAGATAGCGCAAGGGGTAACTTATGGCAAGCTCCTGCAGATACTATCTCCAGTGGAGGGCTTCCCTCTAGAGATAAGCGATACTCGATCGTTCACACATCAGACTAAGCCACTAGAGATACCAGGATACGAACCCAATAAGTATCGCCTTGTAGCCATCGTGCATAGTAGTGAGGATCCTCGTCTTTATGCTCGCACAGTCCTAGAGAGTTACTCCATACCTCTAGACCTGAAGCATGTCTCTATACGGAGTGTAGATCCTATTCTATCATCAGCTCCCCAGCTGATACTAGACTCAGAGGGTCGTATATGCTCTAACTCTCCGGAGTGGTCTGTCGTAGACCTATACACTCTAGACGGAGCTTCGCTTACGTCAGACTCAATCCTCCCTGCAGGATGCTACATTGTCTCTCTTCACCACACCAATGGAGCAACCATCTATCTGAAGTATATCATCAATAAGTAAAGAACCTATGCACTACATCTCTAAGCTATCCCAGATAGCTATTATTGCACTCCTTTTAACCTATACACCCCTTCTCTTCGGACAGACTATAACGATGAAGTCTATTCAAGCAAAGGGAGAGATAAGTCTATCTATCGCCACACATAGTGACAATAGTCCAGTGACTATAGACTGGGGAGATGGCAACAAAAAGGACTATACTCTAGGTACGGTAGAGACCGAATGCAAAGGTCCTGCTACAAGACAAACGATTACCATAACAGGTGATATAGCTAAGATCAACTGTATAGCCACTAAACTTACAGAGCTAGATGTCACGCAGTGTCCTAACCTATGGGTGCTACAAGCTGCATACAATAATATCGGAGAGCTAGACCTCTCTGCTAGTAAAGCTTTGGGTAATCTAGAGGTCTTTGGCAATATGATCAAAGAGCTAGACCTAACAGCGTGTACTGAGCTGGAGCGTCTCGTATGTTCGGGCAACTACCTCTCTGAGCTAAACCTTGCGTCTTGCAAGAAGTTGACCTATCTCGACTGCACACGTATGGCTAGGATCACTAGTCTAGATCTAACGCACAATCAGAAGCTCACAAACCTGCTGATCAACGAGTGTAGCATATCAGAGCTTAAGTTGCCACAAGGTAATGTGCCACTGGAAGAGTTTTGGTGTCATAAGAATAAGATATCATCTCTCGACCTATCCTCCTATACAAGTCTCAAAGAGCTGAACTGTAGCGACAACCCACTGACATCGCTCGCTATCAATGCCCCCGATATGACTCAGCTATTGGTAATGAATACTCAGTTAGAGGACTTTGCCTTCCTATCTTCAATGCCAAAGCTCACTTACCTCATGCTAACGGGCAATAGTGGTCTGACATCGGTAGATCTATCTAAAAATAGTCAGCTTACCGACCTAGGCCTTTCAAAGTGCGCTCTTACCAATCTAGACTTATCAGCACAAAAAGAGCTAAAGAACTTATGGGCAGAAGAGAATCAACTGACCGCAATGAATCTCACTGCTTGTACGCAGCTAGAAAGTGTCAAGCTCAAAGGTAACCAGATATCGCAAATGACTTTCCCTACAAAGTCTAAGATCACCACGCTAGCCCTACCGAAGAATGCTCTAGTAGAGCTCTCTCTCAAAGGACTAGATGTACTAGCCTCTCTAGATCTAGGTCAAAACCAACTGACGAAGATTGATCTATCCTATTGTCCGAAGTTGAAAACACTTAACCTTGGGAATAATCAGATCCACACTCTAGATCTACAGCATACACCCCTATTGAGTATGCTCGGAGTAGTAGGCAACGGAATGTCTGCAGAGGAGCTAGATAACATATACGAAGCTCTCCCCGAGCTAGAAGAGCCTAGTGCTAAGGTCAATCTTTACAATGGAACAAAGAAAGACCCAGAGGCCCTCTCTAGTACTACAGATATCGCCATAATGCGAAACTGGAAGCCCTTCGTACTAGGTGATGGCTCTTGGGCAGGAGTATTAGATATAGAGCCACTACAACTGCGCATCGCTCAGCAGGGCGAGCGGGTGACACTATACCCCTCTGGCAGTGGCAACCCTCTACGTATATCGCTATACAACTCCGACGGTACACTACTCCAGAGAGAGCAGATCGCAGACGCACCCTCACTCATCTACTTACCTGCACAAGGCTCCTATGTACTACTCATAGAGGATTGCGTCACAAGCAAAACGCAAACACAATTGCTACTTAACTAATATACCCCTGTAACTTCGCTAAGATCGTATGCGAGCTTAGCGGAAGTTACACCTTCCCCTCCTTGAGGGCTGACTGCTCACCTACGTTTGTCGGCAAGTTACCCTTGACACTAGGAATGTGCGCGGTCGGGGTAGGGGTAGGTCGTTTGTTTTTGCAGGGAGAAATTAGTACCTTTGCCCCGAATGTACAGCTACCCATAGCTACAACGACATACTGGATGAGTTATAAACCTAGATCTATCAGACTGCTCCTAAGCACCTTCCTGCTCACATTGCTTCTGAGTCAATGTGCAGCCAAGAGTCCCAGCGGTATGACCTCTAAGCGCCCTATACTAAAGCGCCCCCCCATACATCGTGTAGTGGGAGATACAAAAGCGCAAACGGCACACGAAGAGCTGGTCGCTGATCTGATCGATACAGGCAAGGAGCTACTAGGCAAGCCGTATGGATATAGAGGCAATCTGCCCTGGCGTATGGACTGCTCGGGCTTCGTATCATACGTCTATTCACAATATGGTATCACCGTGCCCCGTGGATCTGCTACGCAGGCAAACTATGTCAAGCAAATCAAGAGAGAGGAGATTTTACCGGGAGATCTACTCTTCTTCAAGGGGCGTAATCGCAACAGCGCGCGTGTGGGGCATGTGGCGATGGTCATCGATGTCGTAGATGGCGATCCGGTCATGATGCATAGTACCAATAGCCGTGGTATCATCATCGAGCGACTGAGTCGCAGCGCCTACTTCTCCAGTCGCTATCTGAGTGCTGGGCGTGTGCCTGAGATGAATAAGCTAATCGAGGAGGGAACGGTGATGGTGCCCGAGCCAAAGCTCTCGCCTATCGCACCTAATCACCAGATTAATCCGATAGATATAGATCGTGAGAACCTCCTCCCAGAGATACCTATCGCTGCGCCTAAGCAGTGGCGTAGATAGGCTCTCTGTGAGACTGAGCGATGCGGTCTCGCTACCCTTGTCATCTATCGCAATATGAATCAATATCTAATCGTCGGGCTCGGTAATCCTACGGAGGAGTATCGTGGCACGAGACACAACATAGGCTTTCGTATGGTGAGCCATCTTGCTGACAAGCAGGGATGGACATGGTCTACGGCTCGCCACGGGGAGATAGCCTCAGGACGCATTAAGAATGTCCAGCTGACGCTCCTCAAACCATCTACCTATATGAACCTGAGCGGCACAGCCGTGCGCTACTGGATGCGGGAATTGAAGGTGCCGATAGAAAACATCCTCATCTGTCTCGATGACTTGGCACTTCCCTTTGGCACACTTCGTATGAAGCCGGGCGGTAGTGCAGGTGGGCACAATGGTCTCAAGCATATCACCGAGCTACTCGGCACGGATCACTATCCACGACTACGTTTTGGCATAGGTCATAACTTCCCTAGAGGTAAGCAGATAGAGTATGTGCTGGCGCAGTTTCCCGAAGGGGAGCTGGCGGACATGCCTCGCCTCTTAGAGCGTACCGATGAGATGATCGAGAGCTTCTGTCTGATAGGCGTGGAGCGGACGATGAATAGCTTTAACTAATCAAGCCATGAGCAGACCTGTACGGATCGATAGCTTCCTCTGGGCGGTGCGTATCTTCAAGACGCGCTCCATAGCGCAGGATGCCTGTCGGAAGGGTAGGGTAGCGATCAATGATGTGACTGCCAAACCGGCTAAAATGGTGATGGCGGGCGACATCATATCGGTGCGCAAGCCTCCAGTGACGCTATCCTTTAAGGTATTGCAGACCACGGCCAATCGTATGGGTGCTAAGCTCGTCCCTGAGTATATACTCAATGTGACGCCTCCTGAGCAGTACGAGCTGCTAGAGATGAAGCGTATGTCGGGCTATGTGGATCGTGCACAGGGCCTTGGCAGACCGACCAAGCGTGAGCGACGGGACCTAGAGCAATTCCTCCAGGCACCAGTCGTGGAGGCACCTCTAGAGGAGTGGGATGATGAGCCTCTCGACTATGAGGAGCCACTCGACTACGATGAGGAGCCAGACAGTCCCTCATCCGATCTCCTCGACTGGGATAATTGGTAAGTAGCTGCTGACGAAATGCAGTACACGCCTCGCATACTGATCATCCATAGAGCGCTGGCTCCCTATCGGATAGACCTCTTCTCTCACTTGGCGAAGCGGTACGATGTGGAGCTATACCTAGAGTATGGTCAGCCACTAGAGCAAGACTTTAACTTAGCACAGCAGGGCGAGCGCATACAGTTTAACTATAAGCTATTGGCCCCTGGGAGTCGTCTCCTACCTAATCTGCGCCCCGAGCTACTGCGCATCTTGCGCAAACCGTATGACTTGATCCTCTGTAGCGAGTTCAACCTCCTGACAGGGATGCTCTATCTGCTACGTGGACGCTCCGCACGTCCGCTACCTCGTCTCGTCTCTATGTGCGATGATAATATGGTGACGGCAGAAGCAACTATTGCAGACTCCTCCTACTGGGCAAAGCGCTGGCTACTAGATCGTATAGATGGTATCATCCTCTGCAATGAGCAGGTGAAGGATCGCTATCGAGACCTGTACCGTGGAGAACTATCGAAGTGGCACTACCTACCGATCGTACAAGATGAGCAATACCTGCAGCGACAGGTCGCTTTAGCAGAGGCGCAGACCGAAGCACTACGCTCTCGATACGCTCTTCCTGACGGGCGAGCGATAATCCTCTATGTAGGACGACTCAATAAGGTGAAGAACTTGCCTCGCCTTTTAGATGCTTTTAGGCTAGTTGTCAGTGAGGGACTAAACCTCCAGCTACTGATGGTGGGTGATGGTCCGATGGATGCGGAGCTACGTCAGCAAGCTACGATGCTCAAGCTTGAGGAGCGGGTCAC
>CAMCJO010000112.1 GCA_945875135.1 uncultured Porphyromonas sp. | reverse complement strand
CAAGGCGCTGAGGGTGAGGTCTGAAGGGAGCATACATCCGTATGTGACCGAAGCCAAATCCCGAAAGCAACACAGCGATTCGCCTTTATGCAACAGTCTCCATAGCGGTCTATCTAGAGCTTGCCAAGCATAGTGAGAGCGAGCAACTCAGAGGGTTAAATCTCTAGAGTTACTCGCTCTCGTAGTTAGTATGCTAGCTACTTACAGAGCTGTGCACAGCTCCGTATAGCTGCTAGGGTTATTTACTTAGCGCCCTCAGCGTGACGTATGATCACCTCGATGTGGTTGTCCTGCTTGAGGAGATCCTGAGCGATACGCTGTACGTCTGCAGGCGTGATGCCGTTGAGCGTCTTCTCGTAGTCAGTTTGGAAGTCACGACCCTCGAAGAAGAAGTCGATCATGTGGCTGAGCCAGTAGCCGTTCTTCTTAAGGTTCTCAGCATAGTCCTTCTTCATGTTGAGGATAGTCTTGTCAAACATCTCCTTCTCGGGACCATTCTTAGCCACCTTGTCGAGTTCAGCGTAGAGGATCTTGTTGAGCTTGTCTACCTTCTCAGGGTCTGTCTGGTAGAAGATCTGGAAGGTCGTCTCGCCCTCAGGATTGTCGTTGATAGATCCGTCTGAGCTGACACCGTATGTGCCACCTTCGTCCTCACGGATGGTTGCTGTGTATACCTGATCCATGACAGCTCCGAGCACCTCCATAGCTAGCTCGTTGTGGAGCGTGTAGGGTAGCTTGCCAGTGTAAATTGCTAGAACCATAGCCATAGGAGTAGCGAGCTCCTTCTTGAAGTCGATGTGCATAGATGACTGACGTACTGCTGGTACTAGCTCCTTGCACATGTCGTGCTTACCGCCCTTAGTAGGTACAGAGGCTACATACTTCTCTAGGTAGGGGATCAGCTGCTCGGGAGTTACATTACCAATGAAGTATAGCTGTAGGTCACCGAGGTCAGCGATGCGCTCCTTCCAGATCTGCATCACACGGTCGTAGTTGACGGCCTCTATGTCAGCAACAGTAGCGCGCCTCAGCTGAGGGTTGTTATTGTATAGCGCATAGATGAGCGAGTCCTGGAATGAAACCATAGGATTAGACTCCATATTCTTGATCTGCTCGATCGTGTTGGTGCGCCAGTTGGCAAAAGCGTCAGCATCCTGTCTAGGCTGCGTCATGCGGAGGTAGAGGAGCTGGAAGAAAGTCTCCATATCCTCGAGCGTAGACGAACCGCTAAAGTAGGTACGTGTACCACCCATAGAGCCAGAAGCTGAGACGCTACGACCTGTGAGTGCCTTAGAGAGGGTAGGATTGTCAAACTTGCCTACACCGCCCAGTGCGACGACGCTGCTGAGGTTCTTGATGTTGGGCAGATCCTTAGCGTTCTTGAGGTAAACATTGGTGCCACCAGGAGCGATAGCTGTGAGTGAGAGCTGATTCTTCTTGTAGTCGGTCGTTTTGAGGTAAACTACCATACCATTGCTCAGTGTGAGGCGAGTGGTACCAAACTTGAGGTTGTCCTCACGCTTGGTTACCTTGCCAGCCTTGGGATCCTTGTCCATCAGCTTCATATCAGAGACAGCGTCCTTGATAGGCTCTACGGGTAGCTTGCGGTACTCGTTGACCTTAGCGACTAGCTCAGCCTCGGTAGGTAGTACGAGCCCTGCCTTGTCGGGAGCCATGAGCATAAGTACCATGTTCTTGTCACCGATGATAGACTGTACCATCTGGTTGACTACCTCTAGAGGTATGTTTGCAGCGACCTGCTCCATCAAAGCCTTCTCCATCTCGATGCCAGGGATGTATCCACCCGTGGTGAAGTAGTCCTTGTACTCGTTAGCATAAGAGCTATTCTTGCGAGTCTCACGCTCGTTGTAGCTGTTCTCATAGCCCTTGAGTAGATCCGTGCGTGCACGCTCATACTCACCCTGCGTAAAGCCGTACTGGCGTACACGCTCAATCTCTGCCATCAGTGCCTTGAGAGCTGTGTCTAGCTCGCCCTCACGTGCCGTAGCATTAAAGGTCAGAGCATCCTTGGTCTGAGCGAGGAAGTAGTTGCTCAGATAGCCACTCACACTGATGAAAGCGGGGTTAGGCTTGTGCATGAGATCTGTAAAGCGCTCATCGAGGATGCGGTTTGTGATGCCATATAGGTAGGTCTTCATGACACCAGCGATGGTGCGGGTCATCTCGACGGGCATAGCATCTGTCTTGAACATAACCATCAGATCGGTGCTGGTAGCCTCCTTGTCCTTTTCGATAGCTACGAGTGGCTCATCATTGTCCTCTACGGGGAAGTAGACACGCTCTGCGGCATTGACTGGTGCAGGTATGTCGGCAAACATCTCCTTGATCTTCTTCTCCACATAGTCTACATCGACATCACCAACCACGATGATAGCCTGTAGGTCGGGACGATACCACTTGTGGTAGTAGTCGCGTAGCTCGTTGTACTTAAAGCCGTTGACTACGCTCATCAGACCGATAGGCATGCGTACGCCGTAGCGGTTGTTGGGGTAGATCTTGGGGAGTGCCGTATTGAGCATACGCATCTGTGCATTGTCACGGGAGCGCCACTCCTCGGTGATGACGCCACGCTCCTTGTCTATCTCCTCATCGGCTAGTGTGACGAAGCCACTCCAGTCGTGCAGGATGAGTAGGCAGCTATCGATGAAGCCCTGACGCTCTGTAGGAGCCTCCATAAGGGTGTAGACTGTCTCATCGATACCCGTGTAGGCGTTGAGGTTGTAGCCGAAGCGCATACCATTTGACTCAAGGTAGCTGATAAGCGTCTTGTCGGGGAAGTTCTTCGTTCCATTGAAGCACATGTGCTCTAGGAAGTGAGCTAGACCGCGCTGATTCTCCTCCTCGAGGATAGAGCCGACGCGCTGTGCGATGTAAAACTCAGCACGATTCTTCGGCTGCTCGTTGTGACGGATGAAGTAAGTCAGTCCGTTGTCGAGCTTGCCCGTACGGACTTGTGGGTCTATGGGTAGTGGTTGACTCAAGTCCTGAGCAAAGGCTACACGAGGTAGCAGCAAGGTCAGGAGGACCACAGTCATAGACAGCATTCGCTTTAGATTCATATCTAGTTGTCTAAAAGTTATTGATGTATTTCTAGTCAGTTCAAAAGAATGTAGGTGTAGTACTAGACACACCTTTATTAGGTAGACGAGTCAAGACCCATATATGTTGCAAGAGACCTTCACTTAGATCTAGCGCACACACCCAGATGCAAAGATACTCACTTTTCACAAATACCGCAGAGGGTGAGAAGCTTCGTAATAGGATAGGCGTAGAAAAAAGGAGAGAGGACACCTTTTCCAGAGGCCCTCTCTAAAAAAATGGGTGGATGCTTAGAAGCGGTAGCCCACGGAGATAGCGGGGTAGACGTACATATCGTCAGCACCATCGCCTTTCACGAGGTTACGGCCGGCACGTAGACTGATCTCACCACTCCAGTTGCTACGAGAGACTAGCTTCCAGCCACCGCCGAGGCCGATGCCCCAAGAGGCGCCTTGCTTCGTCTCGGTCGTTGGCTCTTCGTAATATCCTTTGTAGCTGTTTCGAGTATACCGATGATAGTTGATCGCTGTATTTGCCTCGATAAAGAAGCCTGAGTTCAGTCTTGTGGCAGCGAGCTTCTTGCCGCCAAAGTACCAACGTGCGTAAGGCATCACACCAAAAGTGGGAAAGACCGTAGTGCCAAAGTCTCCCGTATGGGCAAAGCAGGCACTGATGGCAGCTCCGAAGCCTAGGTCTTTTACCTTTGCTGTGGAGCGCTCGTACTCCAATGATATAGCCTTAAAGGCTACGGGTGCTAGGAGGTTGAGGCGCACTTCGTTGAGTGTCTGTGGCAGTGGAGCCTCAGGCTCGCCCTGCACGACGACTACCTGTGCTGAGAGACAGTATCCCGTAGCGAGGATGAGGGCGCAGAGCGCGAAGGCTTTTCTGAGTAAGTTGTTCATAAGGGTACTCATATTTGATAGGTTATACTTGTTTGTAGAGTCAAAGGTAGCGAATAGTTTTCAAATCGTTGCAAAATCGTCTGGCGCATTCATAACCAGCAGGAGGACTACAGGATGTTGACCCCTCTCTTTTGTAGCTCCTTGTACTTTGGATTGTTTTTTACGACTCGTGTGTTTTCATTCACGCAAGGATAGGGATAACCCCACTCCGTAGAGATCTCCCAGAAGTAGCGTGCTAGCTCTACCTGCCTATACTTTATGAGCGAACGAAGCAGGAGATAGAAGTTGCTATCGTTTAAGTCATCGTATTCTTTATAGAAGTTGACTCGATCGGTTAGGATTTGCATCGCTTGTTTCTTATTTCCCAAACCTACGAGAGCAAAGATGCGTGTACGGGGATCACCACTAGATGTGTTTTCCAGTACGGTCTTGTAGTCAGCTTTGGCCTGCGTGCTCTTACCTTGAGCAGCATAGATGTCTCCACGGAGGAGGTAGGCTGAGGGGTCGGGATGGGAGTCTTTAGCCATTGCTCGCTCTACATCAGCGAGTGCGCCAGAGAGGTCTTTGATCTCACTCTTGTAGTAAGCACGCTTGTAGTAAGCATGAGCGTCGTCCTTGTTGCTATTGGGATGTGCGAAGTAGTTATTGAGCTCTGTGATGGCAGCTTTTGTATTTCCAAAAGCGTGGAGCATCAGCGCCTTGTTGTAGTGGTAGCCCGCGAAGGAAGGGTCTGTCTCGATCGCCATATCTGTGTACAATAGAGCGGAGTCTAGACTTCCCAACTCTACGTAGCATATTGCCATCTGCTCAATAGTAGATAGGTAGAAGAAACCACCTTGGGGCACCGCTTTTAGAGCTTTCTGAAAGTAGTGAACAGCTTGCTCACAATCGGCATGACACGAGCTATCGTATAGGGTCGCGAGCAGGAGCACCCACTCGGGGCGATTGGGCTGCTTGTGTATCTCCTCTTGGAGCTTAGATATCCATCTGGCAGCATCGTCAGAACGAGTCAACAAAAAACATAGATAGTGATAGAGCGTGTGATCCTTATCGTCACCATATCGGCTTAACCCCTCTATAGCAAGGTCCATCGCCTCATCCCAGTCTCCACCCATACGAAGATCCTCTGCGGCTTGGTGATATGACTTAGCGGGAGTGGACGCAAGAGTTAAGATGCTATCTTGGGGCGTGAGAAGTCCTTTGCTCTGGCTTCGCGTGCTGGGCCTCACTAGACCTAAGCTGATCATCACTAGACCTAGTAAGATCACTAGACCGATTCCTAATCGCTTCATAGATTTGATTGATTGTTGTTGATGCTACAAATATAGTTCATTTATGTGAGTGGACACATAGGATTCTTTCATTATCCTGTTGTATCTTTGTGGTGTAATAACTATAAGTCTACCTATACTATGAAACAAGACGCTACTGCTGCAAAGCAAAACTCGACGAAGAGTTATACTTGGCTTATCTATCTGGCGGCATGGCTCGTCATCGTGCTGATACAGTCCATACTGATCGGGCAGAGTAGCACGATGGCTAAGTCCTTCTTCCAGGCTCCATCACACTATCTCTCTACATGGCTGCTTGACATCTTTCTGATCGCGATCTTCTATCTCAACTACTACTATGTGGCTGGGCACATGATGCGTCGTCGGCACTTCGGTGGCTATATCGCTTTTGTGGTGATCGTGGCGGTGGTCGCGCTCTTTATGCCGATCCTCTGCAAGGCTCTCTTCGGGTGGCGTACGCCTACGCAGGATCTGCCTTTTGTCACGGTCTCTTGGTCGGGTGCTATCGGTGCGGTTACGGTCATCACGATCGGACTGGCGGTGCGTGCGCTCCTAGAGTGGCTCAAGCTCAATAAGCTCACGACTGAGCAGCGTGAAGAGCTGATCAAGCTACGCAATGAGGTGACCTCGCATAAGATGCAGGCAAAGAGTGGCAACGCCCAGCCTACGACGGCCGATGCGCCTAAGGCGATGCCTGCACCAGCAGAGCTTGCTGCACAAGAGGCAAAGCCTATCGCTCCGGCTCAGCCTGACTAAGCTGGTAGGATGCGAATGATCGTCAGCCCATCGCGGAGCGGTAGGAGGAGCTGCTCCACGCCGCTGTCCTGAGCGACCAGTTCGTTGAAGTGCTGGATCCCTTCCAGCTGAAGGTCGTAATGGGTCGTTGGGGCGGTTACTTTACCGTCCCAGAGGGTATTGTCCGCAAGGATGATCGCCCCGGGGCGTAGTTGCTTGCGCAGTAGCTGGTAGTAGTCGGGGTACTGACGTTTGTTGGCATCGATGTAGACGAGGTCGTAGTCGTGCTGCGCGAGTAGTGCGGGCATCAGCTCTAGAGCCTGACCATGGTGTATATGAATGCGCTCGGCACAGCCGCTACGTGCTACAAAGGGGGAGAGGAAGTGGATCATCTCGGCATCGCACTCGATGGAGTCGATCTCACCTGCCACGGGCTCGAGTGCCATCGCCATAGCTATCGTTGAGTAGCCACTATAAGCCCCTAGCTCCAGGACGCGCTTGGTACCACTGAGCTTAATGAGCATCGAGAGTAGCCCCGCCTGTGTAGCACCACACACCATCCTCGGCTGTAAGAGTCGTACATAGGCAGTGCGGAGCAATTCGTCTAGTAGGGGATGCCCGAAGGAGCTATGCTGCTGTGCATAAAGCTCTAGCTCTGCGTCCATACTCTATATAATATAAGGTGTCAACGGCTTAGCTGAAGAGCTGCCCGTAGGGCTAAGTCGTAACTGGCTACGCCAAAGCCGGCGATGCTACCACGGCAGTAGGGCGCTATGAGTGAAGTGTGGCGGTAAGACTCACGGGCTAGTGGCTGGGAGATGTGCACCTCGATGACTGGTAGTGCGATAGCGCGTATCGCGTCGGCTAGGGCTACGGAGGTGTGCGTGTAGCCCCCCGCATTGAGTATGACTGCCTGGTAGCCTAGTTCCTGAGCCATGTAGAGGTACTCGATGAGTGCGCCCTCGTAGTGCGAGTAGCGGATGGCGACTGTCGCCTCGGTGATCTCACGGGCTAGCTGCTCCAAGTAGGGGACTAACGGCGTCGATCCGTAGATCTCAGCTTCGCGCTGTCCCACGTTGACCAGGTTAGGGCCATTGAGGATGAGTATGGCTGGCTTGCCCGAGGTCGGGGTAGAGAGAGGTTCGATCAAACTATTTGTAGACATAGTGAACTTGTCGGTTTAGATGC
>CAMCJO010000111.1 GCA_945875135.1 uncultured Porphyromonas sp. | reverse complement strand
GGTAAGAAACTGGAGTTTCATAGGTAAGAAACTGGAGTTTCCTAGGTAAGAAACTAGAGTTTCATACGAAGGACACTATAGATTGGTCGAAGTAGGGTAGTCAGGAAGTATTGCTATTCGATAGTTTTTCAGCAGAAGAAGAGTCTTTTGCTCAAGGGGGCTTTGGAAATCAAAAATCGAAAGTTCAATCGGTTCAATTCTAGGGTTGAGCCTCCTTGATGTGCCCTTTCTGACTTTTATCGGACAGTGATACTTCAGAAGAGCTTTTTCGCGCCTACGTGGGAAATAAGCAATATCCACATGGGGAGTGAGATTTCCCACGTGGATATAAATTAGAAGTTAGAAATTAGTTTGAGCGGGATCTAGCCACAGGGTCATCATGCAGTGGCGACAGTCGTTTGCGACACGCAGACGATCTCGCCCACGCACTAGATAGAGCGGTAGCGCAAAGGGTGGCTTGCGCCCTGTCCGTGTGCAGTAGCCGAGCTGATGCAGTAGGCAGTGACGGGTAAACATCACGGGGATTGATCCCTCGGGGCGCTCGACCTCCAGGGCGGGAGCGATGCTCCCGGAGACGCCTAGCTGGCGGTAGAGCTGACGTGCCGACTCATTGGCCACATTGTAGGTGAAGTCTAGCGTGTCGGGCAGACCATACCGCTGACGTGCCGTAGGGTCTGGCGTGTGGAGTCGGTCGATGCGCTGCTGCAGTAGTGGCTTACCGATGGCATCTCTGCGTTGTAGTGCTAGAGCAAGGCTTTGACGCTGTAGCTCCTCCGCGAGCTCTCGTCGCAGCTCCGCAACAAGCGATGGCGGGACGAAGAGTCCGTCTAACTTTATGGTCACCTCTTGAGCTCTGTATGGTGTGTCGCCGAGCTTGCGAAGGGTGCGCTCTACGTGAGCCGTATTGTCTCGCTGCGCAGGCTCTAGTGTGACCGACTGGCTACGTGTGACCGACAGTTCGGCTGCCTCCGTGAGTTGTATCTGTAGTGTGAGTCGGTCGGGCGTTGCCTCCAGATGTAGCGACACAGGTATGGTGCGGGTAGAGGCGTCGGGGCGTAGGAGCTGAGCCTCTAGGAGATGGTTGAGGTTGCGCCAGAGCGTCGACCCCTGCGGTAGTTCGAGCGCTTGGGAGAGACGCAGACGATAGTGTCCTGCTCGCCTAGCGGGCGTCACTTGGTTGATCTGTGCTCCGATGAGCTTCTTATCGATAGCGTAAGCGACCACCCCATCGCCATTAGCGAGCGTGATGTCGTCGCTCAGGAGTGCTATCTCTAGCTCTTTGCCTCGACTCTGGATTACCGTGCCGATCGGTTGGCCGAGGCTTTTGCTGCTAAAGGGTGTGATGCTGTCGGTAGGGATAGGCGAACCGAGGGGCGTATTGTAGCTGGTAAAGGGGCGGGCAAAAGTCGCCTCAGGCTGTGGCGTGAAGGTGTACTCCGCCGCTCCCCAGGAGGGACGTCGCAACTCACCACTACGACGAGTCAAGATCTCGTCTAGCACCCTACGATAGTGGGCGATGACGTTGCGCACGTAAGGAATCGCCTTGAGTCGGCCCTCCACCTTGAAAGAGCTGACGCCCGCATCGATCATCTCCTCGATGATTTCGGTGCGGTTGAGATCTTTTAGAGAGAGGAGGTGCTCGCCCTGGCGTAGCTTTTGTCCCTGAGCATCAACGAGATCATAAGTCATGCGGCAGTACTGAGCGCATTGCCCTCGATTGGCACTGCGCTGTGAGAGTGCCTCGGAGATAAAGCAGCGACCACTGTAAGAGACGCAGAGCGCCCCATGGACGAACGCCTCCAGTCGTAGCGGGGTCTTGTCGCGCACTGCCGCAATGTCCTGACAGCTCCACTCGCGCGGCAAGACAGCCTGCTCGAAGCCTAGATCGGAGAGCATCTGTAGCTGCTCTAGCGAGTGATTGTGACACTGCGTGCTAGCGTGTAGCGGGATAGGTGGCAGCTCCTGGGTGAGTAGTCCGAGATCCTGTATGATAAGTGCGTCTGCGCCCGCCTCGTAGAGCTGATGCGCCATCTCGACGGCGTGCGTTAACTGACTATCGGTGAGGATCGTATTGAGTGCTACATAGACCCGTGCGGCATAGCTGTGAGCTGCATCGCAGAGCTGCCGTATATCCTGGAGCGAGACCCCAACAGCACTCCTAGCACCATACTGAGGAGCACCCACATAGACTGCATCGGCACCCGCCGAGAGCACCACCAGACCGCCCTCAAGCGAGGAGGCTGGAGCCAAGAGCTCTATGTCGCGTAGTGTAGTCAACGGAGCTACTCTTTAGAGCTTACTGCCGAAGGCTAGATCGCCCGCATCGCCTAGTCCTGGGACGATGTAAGCGTGCTCGTTAAGTGCTGGGTCGATGACAGCCACCCATAGTGTGACGGGTGCCTTGTCGTCAAACTGAGACTGGAGGAAGTCAATAGCTTGCTGGCTAGCTACGATGGCGACCATGTGGGTGTGGCGCGGTGTGCCACAGCTCTTGAGGAGCGCCTGCCAGGAGAGATGCATAGAGCCTCCCGTGGCGAGCATCGGGTCAACGAGGAGTAGCTCTTTATCGGTCAAGTCTGGCGCAGCAACATACTCGACATAGATGTCAAAGTCTTCGTCATCCTTGACTTTGCGATAGGCGGAGATGAAAGCATTTTCGGCATGATCGAAGACGTCTAGGAAGCCGTGATGAAGGGGTAGTCCAGCACGGAGTATCGTTGCCACGACGAGCTGCTCGTCTAGTACGGCTGTGGGGGCGGTGCCGAGTGGCGTCTCCACGGGACGTGTCTGATAGTGGAGCTGCTTGCTCAGCTCGTAAGCCATGATGTGGCCGATGCGCTCGATGTTTGCTCTAAAGCGTAGGGGGTCTCTCTGTATCTCTCGGTCTCGTATCTCAGAGATGAAGTGGGTCAGGAGTGAAGGTCTCTCGGATAGATTGTATACCTGCATGAGCTTTACTATGTTTGGGTGCTTAAATTAGGCAAATATACAATATCTTTGCCGGATAGACGTTTGAATCACGTAGTCAATTACTCTTTTGTGAAGCAAGACGTAAGTACATATCATACCTATTCACTAGGTCGTCGCCATGGGCTGGTGGGGCTGTTGCTCCTGCTGCTATTGGTGCCGATGGCAGCTACGCTCTCTGCACAGACGGCGCGGCCGATGACGCGACCCTATGCGGATCATAGACGATTCAATTGGGGATTTCACGTGGGAGTGCATGTGGAGGATCTGATCATCGACAACCTTGGTCCGACGGAGGGGGAGGCGCAGACGCTCTATGCAGCAGTGCCGAGCTATAGCCCAGGCTTTAGCGTAGGGGTCATAGCCAACTACAATCCGCACATGGACTGGAGTATACGACTGCTCCCGACACTACACTTTGGGGAGCAGCGATTGCTCTTTAGGTCTTGGGAGGCAACGGGCGACGAGGCTTTTGAATCGATGCCGATGCGCACCAGTCAGATAGAGTTACCACTACTGGTTAAGTACAGCTCTGTACGCTTCAACGACACCCGCCCTTATCTCGTGGGGGGCGTCTACGGCTTGCTACACATGGGTCAGAAAAAGGGTGCTCCCTTGCAGTTCGCACCGCTCTCAGCCGGTTGGACCTTTGGCGTCGGGTGCGACATTTACTTGCGCTACTTCAAGCTCTCGCCGGAGCTACGCTTTGACTTTGGCTTTACGGACCTGATCCGTCACAACCGACCTGACCTGGATGAGGGGGCTAGCATGCGCTACACCAATGCGCTGCGCCGTGGCACGGGACGGATGATCATGCTCACCTTCTGCTTCGAGTAGGCGCGACGGCACACAACTACTCCTCCGACTCCCACTGCGTAGAGAGCGCGTGGTAGATCCTCTCGGCCGCTACCTGCGAGGCTACTCGTGATGGCTCTAGTCGCTGGCGCACCATACGATATTGCGCTTGCTGCGTCTGATAGGCTGTGCTCTCACGATCGAGTAGTGGCGTCAGTGCTTGAACTAGTCGCTGCGCTGTCACAGCATCGCCCAGCAGTTCCTCGACAACGGGAGACTCTGCAATTAAGTTGACCAATGAAAAGTATCGGATCGGCAGGAGATGGTCGAATGCCCAACGAGCCAAGCGCCCTGCGGGGAGACGGTAGGCGACCACCTGCGGGGTACCTATGAGTGCTGTCTCAAGCGTGGCTGTCCCGGAGGTGACCAACGCTGCCGAGGCGCCAGCCAAGAGCGGGAGCGTCTCGTCGGCGACTAACTCTATGCGTTCATTAATATAAGGTGTGTAGTGCGCTGGATCGATGCTCGGTGCTCCTGCGATGACGGCTCGCCATGGAGCCGGTAGGAGGTCTATCGCTCGGCACATGATCGGTAGGTTACGGGCTATCTCAGCTTCGCGACTCCCTGGGAGGAGTGCTATGTAAGGTCGTGCCGTATCGCACAGCTTAGCATTGCTATCCAGCAGCTCGCCTACGCTCTGTATGCTTGGATTGCCCACGTAGCGGGCATGGACGCCACGCTGCGAGAGGTAGTCCGCCTCAAAGGGGAGGATTGTCAGGCAGAGATCCGTGTAGCTCCGGAGACGCTTGATGCGTCGACGACGAGAGGCCCACACCTTAGGCGGTATGTAGTAAACCACCGGTACGCCGTGACGATGCGCCATCGGGAGCGTGTAGCGCAGGTTAAAGCCTCCGTAGTCTATCGGGATGACTACGTCAGGCGGATTCGAGCGCATCTCCTCTTGTAGTAAGCGCGCTGCTAGTCTTATCTTGCTCATACTGCGCAGCACACTCGTGAAGCCCATCACCGCAATCTCACGGTAGTGGTAAAGGGGAGCTACACCCGCCTGCTGCGCCATCTTGTCCCCCCCAATAAAGGCAAAAGTGGCCTTCGCATCGACCGCTTTGAGTGAGGCGATGAGCCGTGCACCATGCTCGTCGCCAGAGGCTTCGCCAGCTATGAGGAGGTATTTCATAGCTTGTCTGTCTATTGCTCTAGAGATGTAGTGGCCACTGCTGGGCGACCTGCTCTAGGAAGGGGTGATCTGTCATATCGATCTGTAGCGGTGAGATCGTAGCGTAGCCCTCGATGAGCCAGTAATGATCCGTCCCCGTACGCTGATCGGGATCGACCTGATCGCCCTGCATCCAGTAGACGGGAGTGCCGTGTGGCGTCTCGGCACGCATATACTCATTGACGAAGCGTCCCGTACCTTGTGGTGCCCACTTGATACCCTTGGCAGGAGTCTTCGGGAAGTTGACATTGAGCATCGTCGTATGCGGTAGCCCATGCTCGACCACCTGCGGGATGAACTGCTTGGCAAAAGCGCATACCTCGCTAAAGTCGCACTTGTCGCTGTGGTTAGCTAGCGAGAAAGCGACCGCTGGTATACGTGCTATGGCGGCCTCTATGGCAGCTCCCACGGTACCTGAGTAGATGGCGCAGATGCCGTCGTTGCGCCCATGGTTGATCCCTGAGACCACCAGGTCTGGTAGCTCAGAGGCAAAGAGCGTGTTGAGTGCCAGCTTGACACAATCTACGGGCGTACCCGAGCAACTGTAGAGTTGATAGGGGAGTTGCGCACTCTCCTCCATAAAAGTGAGTCGCAACGGTGTGCGGGAGGTAATCTGCGAAGAGGCTCCCGAGCGGGGCTCCGTGGGGGCGACGACCGTCACCGTCGCTATCTGGGCAAGCGTCTCCGCCAGCTCACGGATCCCCTGCGCATGGACGCCATCATCGTTAGTTAGTAGTATCTTCATAGTGTGTAGATTTAAGGTTTACAGTAGGATAAGCCTAGTTCTCAGCGACCGCCGAGCGCTGGCTCTCGGGGATGATCTCCTCGAGCTTGACACGAAACTTGAGTGCCGTGTAGGGATTGATCTCGCCAGAGCGTCTCTCGCCATAGGCTAGGTACCACGGGATGATGATCTCTGCCTCATCGCCTACGACCATCTGCTGGAGACCTATGCGGGCTCCCTCGACGAGCTGATTTTTCGGGCCACGATTGATCGCAAACTCGGCTGGACGCTCCGACCCGTAGTTACCATCGACCACCTTGTCGCCTACGAGCAGGCGCATCTCGTAGTGGCACTTGATGCGTGAGGTCTCGATGGGGTACTCCTTGCCTTCGCCATGAGCCAGCCACTTCATATAGACGTAGGCTGAGGAGCCTTCGATAGAGGCTTTGGTATACTCCTCCTTAGAGCCATACTCATTGAAAGAGCTCTCATTATTGATCCGCCACTGAGTGGTCGCATCAATAGGATCTTCGCAAGCTGTGAGTAGGAGCAGTGAGAGCAGTGCTAGGAGGCTCGCTCTCAGGGATAGATTATATTTCATCTTCGATCTTCTTGAGTAAGGTGTTGATACTGGTGCGCTCGGCAATGAGGTCATGTAGCGCAGAGATAGCTATACGCTCCTGCTGCATCGTGTCGCGGTCACGTAGGGTGACCGTGTTGTCGTCGAGCGTCTGATGATCCACGGTGATACAGTAAGGCGTACCGATAGCATCCTGACGGCGGTAGCGCTTGCCGATGCTATCCTTCTCGTCATATTGGCAGGTGAAGTCGAGATGCAGGAGACGGACCACCTCCTGTGCCTTTTCATCCAGCCCGTCCTTGCGTACGAGCGGCAGGACAGCCAGCTTGACCGGTGCTAGTGCAGGCGGTAGCGAGAGCACGACACGGGTCTCGCCATTCTCCGTCTGCTCCTCCTTGTAAGAGCCACAGAGCACAGAGAGAAACATACGATCCACACCGATACTGGTCTCCACGACGTAGGGAATGTAAGACTCCTTCGTGTCGGGATCGTAGTAGCGGAGCTTCTTGCCCGAGAACTCCTCGTGGCGTGATAGGTCAAAGTCCGTACGACTATGGATCCCCTCGACCTCCTTGTAGCCAAAGGGCATGAGGTACTCAATATCGGTCGCAGCGTTGGCATAGTGCGCCAGCTTCTCGTGATCGTGGTAGCGGTAGTCGCTCTGCGGGAAGCCTAGAGCGTAGTGCCAGTGCAGGCGCAACTTCTTCCAGTACTCAAACCACTCTAGCTCAGTGCCTGGCTGTACGAAGTACTGCATCTCCATCTGCTCAAACTCACGCATACGGAAGATAAACTGACGCGCCACGATCTCATTGCGAAAGGCCTTACCGATCTGTGCGATACCGAAGGGGAGCTTCATGCGTCCCGTCTTCTGCACGTTGAGGTAGTTGACAAAGAT
>CAMCJO010000110.1 GCA_945875135.1 uncultured Porphyromonas sp. | reverse complement strand
CTAATAGTCAGCGAGATATGCAATAGTTCGCTCCGATTATACGTGCAACAGTCTCGAAATGAAACTTCGGAAGAATCAAAACGCCCCCACGTGGAAAATAAAAAATATCCACGTGGAGATTTGAGATTTTCCACGTGGATATTCGAGAAAGGAGGAAATCGGACGAATTTCCCCGTAAAGATATGTAAATAGGGATTAGAGGTTAGAGGGCAGGGGTGACACATTATATTATAATGCGCTCATCTATGTCTCGCTTGTCGCTAATGTGTAGCTCCTGTCAGAGGATACAGATAGCCCCCCTCACGAGAGTGATTCGAGAGGGGAGCTTTATATGTACAGCTATTCGTTTGTCGAGCGTAGACTAGCTAAGAGTAGGTATGACCGTTTAACTATCAGATCGCTTTTTACCCTTGTGGCTAGTGACCTGTCCGAGGGTCCTCCTCAAGCGAGTGAAGAGGGCTGTGTTAGGGATCTCTAGATACTCCCGCTCAGGTTCATTTCGCTCGGAGACGATGAGCAGGATATCGTTGGGATGCAGGTGTAGTCCACCCTTAGGTACTATGTAGCGATCATTACGACGTACGAGGATGACCAGCTCATCGGGATTGAGTGCTAAGTCTTTAAGCAGATGCCCCTCAGCGAGCATCTCCTCCACGACAATACGCTCCTCCATGCTTGTATTGGTCTCCTCAGGGATCTCGACTCCCATGAAGTAGCCCTCAGGGGGGGCAGGCTCAGCGAGATGTAGCGCACGAGCCACGGGCGTGATCGTCATGCCCTGACAGATGAGCGATACTAGTGTAATGACAAAGACGATGGTGAAGATGTAATTCGATTGGGGTACCTCAGCTAGTACAGGGTAGGTGGCAAAGAGGATGGGCGCCGCTCCACGCAGACCGACCCAAGAGGTGAAGAGGCGAGCCTTGAAGGAGAGCTGGCGAAAGGGGAGTAGCGTCACGAAGCATGCGAGCGGACGAGCTACAAACATCATCAGCACAGCTATGATGAGCGTCGGGAGCAGTACGGGAAGCATGTCGCTCGGGTTGACCAGTAGTCCTAGCATGATGAAGAGTACGATCTGCACCAGCCAGGTGATACCATCGAAGAAGCCGTACACAGACCTTCGAGCCGTGATCTTACTATTCCCAAGATAGATGCCCGCGATATAGACTGCTAGATAACCATTGCCACCTATATACCAGGTACTCACGTAGGTGATCATGACGAGGCAAAGGAGTGCTATGGGGTAGAGTACTTCGTTCTGAATGTTCAGATTGTTGAGCATCTTGACGCATAGCCAGCCAAAGAAAAAGCCTCCGATGATGCCAAAGAGGAACTGCAGTACGAGACTCCCCGCCACGCCCCAGAGGGAGGTGTCGCCCCCCATGACGAAGCCAATGAGTGCGACGGTGATCATATAGGCCATCGGGTCGTTGCTACCGCTCTCTAGCTCTAGGAGTGGCTTGAGGTTTTCCTTAAGATGCACACGCTGCGAGCGCAGGATCGCAAAGACCGAGGCAGAGTCGGTACTAGACATCGTGGCCGCCAGTAGGATAGCGATAGGTAGCGAGAAGGTGAGCGAGGCAAAGAGGTAGTGCGTCACACCGAAGATGAGTAGGCCTGTAAAGATGGTCGTGAGCAGCACGCCTATGGTACTTAGAGCGATACCCTCGCTTATGACGGGACGTATCTGCGAGAGCTTGGTACCCATACCACCAGAAAAGAGGATGATCGAGAGCGCTACAATACCGATGGACTGTACGCCTCGCATGTTGCTAAACTGTATACCGATACCATCTACGCCAAAGAGCATACCCGTCAGCAAGAAGAGGAGCAGGGCTGGCACTCCAAAGCGGGCTCCTACCTTACCCAGCAAGATACCGACAAAGATGACGATGGAACCAATAATCAGAAAGGTCTCAGTGGATAGAAGCATAAACTGATGCTAAGTAAATAATACTGAAAGGATTGTATGATGAGTACTATACGCCTCTCACAGAGATCGCATAACTCCCTACAAATATACGGAAGAAAAAGAGAATCTCACGAGACAATAGGCGACTTCTCTGAACTATGTCAGAAGGAGACGGAGATGCCTAGGCGAACGGAGTGACGCTGGAGCGGGGGGATCCCTTTGCCTGTGATGCGGTAGAAGTATTGGACGGAGAGCACCTTGAAGATGTTGCTCAGCCCAGCCGAGAGCTCTAGGTGTAGGTCGTTGCGCATAGGCTCGGCGTAGGAGGGTAGAAGGATTTGCCCAGGGCGTGGAGTGATGTGTCGTGGCGATGTGTCGCCCCAGTAACCATGTATGCCGACGAGCTCGCGCAGTCCGAGACGCTTGACGAGCGGGATGCGGTTGAAGAGCAGTCCCTCCATACGATAGAGGAGCTTGAAGTCGAGGTATTTGTCAGCTATGAACTCAAGGGGTTGTATAGTCTGGAAGGCATCAGGGACGAGTAGCCAGGCGCGATTGCCGTATGGCGTGAAGAGCTGAGACTGTGGCGTATTGCCTAGAGCGATACCACTCTGGAGGGTTATGTCGAGTGCGCCAAATATGCTGAGGTATAGTCTCTGGCTGTAGGCGAGATGGAGCGCACCGTGGGTCTGATCGTTGCCCCATAGATCTCGTGGGTAGATTGACCCTGAGAGTGTAAAGGTGGGCTTGTAGATGTCTGCCGAGACGATGCTACCAGGCTTGCGTCCTGAGTAGGGGGTGCGTCCAGGTGTCCAGCTGAGCGAGGCTCCGATCTCGGTCTGTCGTAGTTCGTGGACTTCGTATTGCTTGCCATCGGCATCTATCGAGTAGTAGTGGAGCGTGCCTGTGGGGCGCTGGCGCTGGTAGTCGACCCAGATGTTGGAGTAGAGGCTAGGCGACCAGTCTATCTCGTGCGAAGCCTCTATATCTAGTCCGTAGTAGCGCCGTGTGATGGTGTAGGTACCAAAGATGGAGGCGATGCCATCTTTGTACAGTCCGTAGCTCTCCTCCCCAGGGAAGAAGAGGTCGTTGCGTATGGAGAGCGCAAAGTTGTTTCGGGGGTAGGTATGGGGGTGTAGCTCTTTTGGCTTAGTAGCGTAGGTGAGGCGGGCGTAGTACTTCCACTTTTTGTCCTTAAAGCCGTAGGTGACATATCCCTCGGCAAAGAGCTGATTGTGCAGTCTCGCTGTGGTCATACCTCCAAGGCGTAGCCGTACGCCCTCGATCATGTTGGCACTGATGAGGGTCTCTAGGGGACCGAGATCTACATAGACTCGCTCACGATGTAGTGGCTCGGCAGGTATCGGGATAAAGCCTACGGAAGCCATCCTAGCTCCTAGCGAAAAGAGCTTGTACCCAGGGTCGTGGAGGATGTAGTCTACGAGCTGTGTGGCGCGCTGCTCAGTGGAGTCGATCGGCTCGGGACGAACGACCAGTCCGTAGTCGTCGATGACGCGTGTCATAAGTTGCTGGAGCGTATCGGCAGGGAGGAGGAGACGAGGGTCGAGCGTCTCGGGTCGTAGTGCCGTGACACCTGTCTCGTAGTGGCTATAGAGGGAGGTGACACGCGCTAAGGCGGAGATGTCTAGTCGCTTGGAGACGCGAAAGAGCGCATCGAGCCGTTGTCGCTCGGGGAGCCATAGGGTGTCGGGCCTTCCGTCTGGTCGCGTGATGTTCTGCGGGGCGTAGTCGATTGTGATCTCTAGGCGATCTATCCAGTTGACATTGGCGGTGGTGGGTAGTCGCATCTCTACAGCGTGGATGCTGTAGTCCACGGTGTCTATCAGTAGCGTACCCGAAAAGCCTGCGTCACGCATCTCTATTGGTACGAACTGTATCTGATAGCAGGGATTGCCAGATGAGTCTGGGATGGTGTCTAGGAGGTAGTATTTGTAGAAGGTGATGCCGAGCTGCGAGTGCAGGGGGCCGATGATTTCTTTGGAGAGTAGTGGCAGGTCGTTGTCGTAGATGTCTACGGGAGCTAGGAGGGCATCTATATTGCTCGATAGCAGTCCCTCGTCAACGATCTGCTCGACCCCTTTGTGTCGTGTGCCGAGGAGTAGCGGGTTCTCTGGGTGTCCACCTTGCTGTGCGTAGACGAGATGTCGCTCACGTAGGGAGAAGGGGAGGATGGGTGTCCTAGCGAGGGCAGAGCTATCGACGAAGTTCTTCATGCGCCACTTGGGAATGCCCCAGTAGCCCTTGCCTCGTGTGATGTCTCCCTGAGCGAGGAGGGTCTTCTGGTAGAGCTGGTAGGAGTAGTTGGGTAGGGCGGATAGGTGGTTGCGCTCTTTGTGCTGCATCACCTGACGCATGATGGTTACGGCGGGATTCCCCTTGCGTCGGTAGCGCTCTTTCTTCGGCTTGACGACGACCGTCTCTATGTCTGTTGCTTTTCGGGAGAGCGGGATGCGTCCTAATTCGTAGTCTTGGTATTTGTCCAGATGCAATGTTCGCCCCTCATAGCCTATACAGCTGATCTGTAGCACGATGGTGTCTTGCGCTATCTCTTCGTATCGTAGCTTGATGGTGAAGGCGCCCTTGTCGTCACTGGCTGTTCCGGTGATGCTCTGGCGTGTCTGGGTAGAGATGGTGGCGTAGGGAACTGCCTCTCCTGTCTGCCGGTCGTATAGGATGCCCGAGATGGTGGTGCTGCTAGAGACTTGTCCCGTGAGGATGGAGGGGAGGAGGCATAGGAAGCTCCAGAGCAGGATGAGGTAGCTACGCTTCGTTTGCATAAACGGTTACTTAGTCAGCTTGCGACGCAGGCGAGCCGTGGGGAGTCCGAGCTGCTGTCGATACTTGGCGGTGGTGCGGCGCGCTATGTCGTAGCCTTGCTGTGAGAGTGCCTCCGTGAGTTGGTCGTCTGTGAGTGGATGGCGTGGGTCTTCCCCGTCGATGATCTGCTTGAGGCAATCTTTGATCACTTTGGTGGAGACGTCACTACCGTCCTTGGCTTGCATGCTTTCGCTAAAGAAGAACTTGACGGGGTAAATGCCCCACTGGCACTGCACGTACTTGCTATTGCTGACGCGTGAGATGGTGCTGATGTCTAGTCGGGCTAGCTCGGCGACGTCTTTGAGGATCATGGGGCGCAGGTCTACGATGTCGCCTGAGAGGAAGAAATCTCGTTGCAGCGTCATGATGATGGTCATGGTGGTGCGGAGGGTGTCGTAGCGCTGCTGCAAGGCGGAGATAAACCACTCGGCATCCTTGACTCGGTCGCGGGTGTACTGGATCGTCTCCTTGAGCTTAGCTCGCTCGCTCTCTGACGCATCACGGTAGTCGGCGATCATCTGCTTGTAGCTCGGCGACACGGTCAGGGCGGGTATCTCGCGCTGGTCGGTGAGGGTCAGGGTGAGCTCGCCCTCATGCTCGGTGATGATGAAGTCTGGCGTCACCTTCGAGAGAAGGGTCTCAGCCGAGGAGTCAAAGCCGTTGCCCGGCTTGGGCGATAGCTGGTGAATGAGTGCCGAGACCTCTTCGAGTTGCTTCTGATCAAAGCCTCGCTTGGTGAGCCGCTCGAACCGTTTGTAAGCAAAGTCGTCGAAGTAGCGAGAGACGATCTTCTCCGCATTGACGACGGTCTCGCTCTGCTCCATGCGGTGCAGTTGCAGTAGTAAGCACTCTTGTAGCGTCCTCGCACCAACGCCTGGAGGGTCTAAGCTCTGAATGATCTGAAGTAGCTCGGTGAGCTCCTGCTCGGAGGCGTCGACGCCCTCTTTGAGGAGCAGATCCTGAGCAATGAGCGGGAGCGAACGGTCTAGGTAGCCATCCTCACGGAGGTTGCCTACTATATAAGGTACGAGCAATTGCTGCCGCTCGGTGAGCTCTAGGGTGGAGAGCTGGTTGTCGAGGTAGTCCGTGAGGGAGAGTCCGTGCGCAGCAAAGGGGATCTCCTCGCGCTGCTGCTCTCTCTCGGCGATCATCCTGAGTCGATAAGCTGGGATCTCGTCGTCATTGCCAAACTCGTTGCGCGCTTCGAGCCGATCTTGGTCGGACTGGCTTAGGGAGGGGTCGACTTGCTCGTTGGTTGCGTTGCTTTCATTGGAATCGTCTCGAGCCGTATAGCCCTCCTCGAGAGCGGGGTTGCGCTCGATCTCAGCACTGATGCGTTGCTCCAGCTCGGTGACAGGTAGCTCCAGCAGTTGTATCTGCTGTATCTGTCGGGCGGTGAGAGTCTGTCGCTGCTCTAGTTGCTGTTGCTGGCGATTCTTTAGCATAGCTCCGCAATGGACGAGAGATGGTGCGAGTTAGAGCCTTTGATTAGGATAAAGCTGTGCTGCGGTTGGTGTCTGGTGAAGTATTGCTTGAGAGCAGTCGCTGAGGGGAAGAAGATGAAGTGCTCGCTCCCGTAGCGAGCCTGCAGGGCGAAGAAGTTGGGCCCGCAGAAGTAAGTGACCATCTTAGGATAGCGTAGGAGATAGCTCCGTATCTGTCTGATGACGGTGATATGCTCGCTCTCGGCTGCATCGCCTAGCTCGTTCATGTCACCGAGGATAAGCATACGATTGAGTCCCTGCGAGTCCATCGTGAAGTAGCTGCTGAGTGCTACCTCCATGCTAGAGGGGTTGGCGTTGTAGCAGTCGAGGATGACACGGTTGCCCTGCGCTGTCGGGGGGAGGACTTGCGACCGCTCATTGTGTGGCTGGTAATTGGTCAGTGCCTCATTGATCGTCTTCGGATCTAGACCGAAGTGTAGCCCCACGGTGATGGCTGCGAGTATGTTGTTGAGGTTGTAGTCGCCGACTAACTTTGTCGCTAGCTGGTAGCTCTCGCCAGTCTCCTGGTCACGCCACTCTATCTTGAGCAGTCCAGACTCATCGGTGGGGAGCACGGAGCCCGTGATGCGTGGTGACGCAGTGCCGTTGTAGTAGACCGTGGGTAGCCCATTGAGATTGCTGATGAGCGTCTTATCCTCGCCATTGCAGAAGGCTTGTCCGTCATGCTCTCGCAGGTAAGCGTACAGCTCGCTCTTAGCCTTGACGACTCCTTCGGGTGTGCCAAAGCCTGAGAGGTGAGCCCGCCCCACATTCGTAATGATACCGTACTGTGGCTGCGCTAGCTTGCAGAGCGAAGCTATGTCTCCGATGTGCGAAGCGCCTAGCTCGACGATGACAAACTGATGCTCAGGACGAACTTGTAGTAGGGTTAGCGGGACGCCTATCTCGTTGTTGTAGTTGCCCTGCGTGGCATGCACCCGATACTTGGCGGACAAGACTGCAGCGACCAGCTCCTTGGTGGTCGTCTTGCCATTGGTTCCTGTGAT